>JASJDJ010000174.1 GCA_030065635.1 Xenococcaceae cyanobacterium MO_188.B32 | reverse complement strand
AAGTTAGTACCGATGTGGTCAAACGCTATATTGAAACTCAGCGCAGCGCATAATAGTAGGATACACGGGATTAAAATCCCCGAAGAGCGTTTTCACCCTACGGTTATAAACCGCAGGCTCTCAACTTCTTTTAGTGTAGAGCAGTTTTCTTGCTCGACTACCTTTTTTTCTAGCACTAGCTTTTTGCTGTAACTTAGCTAGCTTATCTTGAGAGCGTCGAAAATATTTAGGGGGCTCTACAGTAGTCCCGTCAGCCAGTGTAGCAAAGTACTCACAGCCGAGGTCAATAGCCGTACTATTGTCTTCTGTGGGAATCACTTCAGAAACGATCTCTGGTACGGATTTGTCTTCCAAAGAAAAAGTTATGTAGAATCCATCTGCTTTTTTGGTAATAGAAACAGTTTTGACCTCAAAGCCTGGTGGTAAGCGACGATGCAAAACAAATCTAACTTCACCAATTTTGGGCAGCTTAATGAGGACAAGCCGTCTGGGGTTTCCCCAGACGCTTGATATGTCCGTCTTGTCGGCAGAAACCAGCCAGTCAAGCTTTGCTTGAGGATAGGTAAACGTTTTATATCTATGCTTTGGCTTATATCGTGGCTTTCCGCTCCTTTTTCCATCTGTATTGCGTCCCAGATAGCGCATCATCGTAACCTCGACTCGCTTGACCATCTCCTGAAGTACTTGAGAATGTATTTCTCCATACCAAGGACGTTCCTTTTTGAGTCTCACCAGAGAACGCTTTTGAGAATAGTAATCTGGCTGTTCTTTTAAATCGGGTAACTGACACACCAAAGGACAAGCGTCGACCGAACATCGGTTGCTCGACCACCAATTAAATCTCTCCCAAAGAAGATAATTGTATTGGTGTCTTAACATATCGAGCCAGCGATTTAACTGCGCCTTTTGCTCTTTATTCGGTTTTAATCTGTATTGGTGTGCTATTCTCATAATGAGAAATATATCATGGTGTATGAGCAAAGGCAAGAGATTTATTCGCACGGCTAGGTCTGTTTCTGACTTAAAAGCCCATTTGGTGTTGACCACCAAATATCGAAAAAAGATTATCACTTCACCTATCTTGAAAAGAATAGGTGAAGTGATTGAGGATTTTTGTCAGAAGTGGAATTGTGAGTGTATAGAGTTCAATGGCGAAGCGGATCATATCCATCTGCTTTTTCGTTACTATCCGCAAATGGACTTAAGCAAGTTTGTTAATTCTTTGAAGACTACGACTAGTAGAAGAATTCGCAAAGAGTTTGTCGAGGAGTTACCTCAGGTTTATGGGCGCAGACACGTATTTTGGAATGAGTCTTACTTTATTGCTAGCTGTGGAGGAGTTACAGTAGAGACATTAAAAAAATATGTTCAGTCGCAGAATGCGCCCGATAATTAATCTCATCGGCTTTCATCCCGACTCCTATCTTGTCAGATAAGGAGCGGGGCTTTCGCCGACAAAGCTAAATAATTAAAATTAAGTTGGATATCGATCGGATGCGATTATGTCAATTTCATTAAAAATACGCAATCATTTTAAGACCTCGCTTACCACTCAGCAGAAGCAGAAACTTAAGAAATTTCAAGCTTTGAAATTTCGTGGACTTCAGGGCTTTATTTACCAAATTCTCTTTGGTTCAAATCTCAAGGTTTTGTCATTAATTTACAATAGCGATAAGTGGGGTACTCATTGGTATGCAAAACATTACGAAACTCACTTAGCTCATCTACGAAAAAAGAAGCTCAATATCTTAGAGATAGGAATAGGCGGTTATAAAGATCCACAGGATGGAGGAGGTTCGTTGCGAATGTGGCGCACCTATTTCCCGAAATCACGCATATTTGGAATTGACATTGAAGATAAAAGCTGCCATGATGAACGCCGTATTAAAACCTTCAAGTGTTCTCAGGTAGACGACGATGCTCTAGAGAAGGTGCTGGAAGAGATTGGGCAGATCGATATAGTCATTGATGATGGAAGTCATATAAACGAGCACATCATTCATACATTTAAGTTTTTATTTCCTAAATTAAGTGAGAATGGTATTTACGTAATAGAGGATCTCCAAACCTCCTATTGGCAATCCTTTGGTGGGTCGAGCGATAATCTAAATCGTTCGGATACGGCAATGGGTTTTCTCAAGCAGTTGACCGATGGACTCAATTATGCTGAATATCGGTTAAAAAATTATGAACCAACTTATTTTGACAAAAATATTGTTGCAATACATTTTTACCATAACATTGTATTTATTCAGAAGGGATTGAATAATGAAGATAGTAATATACTGAGCTAATGAACGATCTAACTTTTCTTCCTGCTTACCAATTAGCCCAAGGAATTCGAGAACGCACATTTTTTTCTATCGAAGTTTTAGATGCGCATCTAGAACAAATTACTAAACATAATAGTCAGTTAAATGCGATCGCGACTTTGGATGAAGAAAGAGCTAGAAAAAGAGCTACAGAAGCGGATGAAGCTCTAGCCAAAGGCGAAAACTGGGGAGCTTTACACGGTGTACCCATTACCATTAAGGACACATTAGAAACATTGGGGCTTCGGACCACTGCTGGTTACAAACCTTTGAAAAACTATATTCCCCAACAAGATGCTACTGTTGTCGCTCGTCTTCGCCAAGCCGGAGCGATTATTTTAGCTAAAACTAATCCTGCCGAAATGGCAAGTGATTTTCAAAGTACCAACGATCTTTTTGGACGTGTCAACAATCCTTGGAATTTAAACTATACTTCTGGAGGTAGTTCTGGCGGTAGTGCTGCTGCTGTTGCTGCGGGGTTTTCTCCTTTAGATATGGGCAATGATGTATCGGGTTCAGTTCGTCAACCCGCTCATTTTTGTGGTGTCTATGCTTTAAAACCAACAGATCGTCGCGTACCAACTACAGGACATATTCCTGAAGCCCCAGGAATGCCTAAATGTATCCGTCAAATGATGACCATTGGTTCTCTCGCTCGTTCAATTGAAGATTTGCAACTGTGGCTATCTCTAGTTATTGGTAGCGATCCCAGACAACCAGATATTCCCCCAGTTCCTCTAGATACACCATCAGCAAAGTCTCTACAAAATCTCAAAGTCGCTTGGATGGATGGTTGGGAAGAAATGCCGATTGCTTTGTCAATGAAAACCGCAATTCGGGCGATCGCCAATAATCTAGAGCAAGCAGGTGTTAGGGTCGAACAATGGACTCCAACCAACTTTGATTTAAAAGAAGCCTTTCAAGTTTGTAATAGGCTTACAGCATTCAATTTTATCTATTCTCAATCAGCAGATTTTGATGCTGCCAGCAAGGCTATTCCTGTCATGTTGCGGGAAGCAACTCAAGGAGATCGAGAACTTAGAAAGTTAAGTAATTTAAGTCATTTCTTGCCCACACTTTTAAATCCAACTCTCAAGGGCTATTTTGAGACTTTAACTAAACGCGATCGCTTAATCGCACAAATGGATGAAGCTTTAAAACCATGGGATGTTTGGTTGTGTCCTGTCGCTATGACTGCTGCCTTTACCCATCGCCCAAAAGGGTCAGCAGTAGAAATAGATGAGCGAAAAGTCCCTTATTTTCTGGCTTCTGGTGCATATACTATGCTGTTTAATCTTACAGGACATCCCGTTGTCGTAATGCCGATTGGACAAACCAAAACTGGATTACCCATTGGTATGCAAATTGTGGGTAAAAGATGGCAAGAGATGGAGTTGCTCGCGATCGCCAAAGAAATCAATAAAATAGTTGGCAAATTTCAACATCCCGATAATTTTTAACGGAATGGGGTTTGGGGCGGAATTCTTCCGCTTGCGGAGTAAAAGTAATGAAAGCGAAGATTAATTCTCAATTAAATACATTATTATATGCGAGCCTTCTTTTAGCTGTGGTAGGTTGTTCTGTTGTCGAAAATCCTACTTCCGCAGAAAGCGCAAATAGCTCATCAGCAAATAGCCCTCTTATCTCCGATAATAGCGTTGCCGTCGCTGAAGGTTTTCGCACGACAACCATTATACAGGGACTAGAACGTCCTTGGGGGATGGCATGGCTGCCCGATAGTTCGATCTTAATTACCGAACGTCCGGGAAGATTGCGTATTGTCAGGAATGGCAAATTAGATCTCGAGCCTGTTCCAGGTGTTCCAGAAGTTTTTGCCGTCAATCATGGCGGATTGCTGGATGTGTCCCTCCATCCTGATTTCGAGCAAAATCGCCTGGTTTACTTTACCTATTCTCAAGGTACTAATCAGGCAAATCATACTAGAGTTGCCAGAGCCATTTTCGACGGGTCTACGCTGCAAAACTGGTCGGATATTTTTGAGGTTAATCTGGCAAAGCCAGGGGGTCAGCACTTTGGCTCGCGTATTGTTTGGTTGCCCGACAAGACCATGCTAGTGGCGTTTGGCGATGGCGGTAATCCCCCAATTCGGCTCAATGGGGAATACATACGCAATCAAGCTCAGAATCTTGATTCTCATCTCGGTTCGGTGGTGCGTCTTAATGATGATGGCTCGATTCCGCAAGATAATCCTTTTGTCGGGGATAGCAACGCTAATTCTGCTATCTGGAGTTACGGACATCGCAATATCCAAGGAATGACCATCGATCCGACTACTAACCGCGTCTGGTCAACAGAACACGGTTCGAGAGGTGGTGACGAACTAAATCTGATGCAAGCCGGACAAAATTATGGTTGGCCCGAAGTGAGCTATAGCGATGAGTATACTGGTGGTAGAGTGGCTGAAATTAGTTCTCGCCCTGATGTCCCCGAACCAAAAGTAGTTTGGACACCATCGATCGCACCTTCAGGACTAGCATTTTACAGCAGCGATCGCTTTTCGCAGTGGCAGGGAGATCTCTTTGCAGGGGGTTTGGTTTCTCGCGATGTTCGCCGCATCGATCTCGATAGGGAAGGTAATGTTTTGGGTGAAGAATCGATTTCCATCGGTCAGCGAGTGCGCGATGTCAGGCAGGGTCCTGACGGCATGCTTTATGTTTTAACCGACGAGCAAAATGGAAATTTAATAAGTATCGAACCTGAAGAGTAGTCGGTGAGTCAAAAGTAGTGAGTAAAAAGTAGTAAGTAGTAAGTAGCGAGTATTTATCTTGGATTTTTAGACCGCTTATTAAGGAGTAAGAACGTGATTTATCGAACCAACGACTATTCTATATTTAAAAGATTAGATTTTGGAACTAACATTATTGATAAAGAGGCCTTTGACCAAGAACAGTTGAAGGTACAGTGTGATTTTACACGGATAAATAAAACTTTTGGTATTGAATTAAGGATTTTAGATTATCAAAGAGGAAAAAAATTTTTTGTGCAAGATAAGCTCCAATTCGCTATAAAAATATAGATAATCAAAGCATAAAAGGTAATTAATCTTAATTTAATGTCCAAACCTACTCAAGCTCATCTCGAGCGCACAATTCCCAAGAATTTATCTTTGGAAGATAAACAACAAACTCTCAGTAAAATGCAGTACTACATGGGGGCTAAGTTAATCGAAGTAGGAATAGACCCTCAATCGGTTTTGTATCGTTGGTCGGTTAAAGCCTTGGAGGATAAGCGAATATGCACTCTCAGTGCTTATTGGGGAGATTCCAAAGAAAGATTATTATCGGGTGAAGAACCCCTTACTGGTTCCGGGCTAATTAACTGTGCCAGGGGTAATGCTTCCACTGGGGTGGCAAAAACAGCCCAATTATGTGGTTATGCTAACGATATCGAGCGCTTTCAGTCTGCCCTACAACAAACTATGGCAGAAATGGGATTAGAGATTAGCTCTCTCAATAATTTATTGAAATGAACACTTATCAGTTCAATTTATCTTGCGAGTGGGAAGACCCCCACGTCCCGTGGAGGGATGAGAACGAGCGCGACAACTCATCGGTCTTAGGTTGACAATTTTGACTTGAAATCTTCATATAATAACGGGTTGAACTACTGTAATCTATGTACTAGAGGCAAAGGTATTGAACCTCTTTAAAAACCTAGTAGTCTAACGACTAACGCACCTTGAAAATACAGCGTATAGGGTTCTAGACAGAAAAGCGTGTCTAGGTAAAACACTGTCGCAACAAGTACAGAGAAAACACAATTTTTCGTATTCTCAGGTAAGGGAGGGCATCCCTGAACCAAGTCTGTAAAGGCTTAAACGCTTGGGGAGAGAACCATCTCTGGATTAAATACCGCAAGGGATTTAGTTTAAGTGGACTCGCTGAACCTTGAACCTCTAGATTCTGAGCGAATCCCGCGTCTCCGACGCTGGGAGGATGTCAATACATCTCCAAATTGCCGTTGGACAGACTGTTAATTTTTGGCTGTTAATTTTTTCTGACTATATTCCCACACAATAGGAATTAGCAAAAACAAAACTACTAATAACAATGCAGCTATTCCCAATTCCGTAATCCATTGAACAATTTGTTGAAGCGAAACTAGTCTTCCTAAAAAATAGGATAGGGTGATAATAACTGATGCCCAAAGAGTAGCTCCACCCAAATTACAGTATAAAAATTGCTGGTAAGGCATTCGGGCAATACCAGCCATCGGTCCGGCCAAAATTCGTAATAAAGTCACGAAACGACCAAAAAAAACGGCTTTACCTGCATTTTTGCTAAATTTTTCTCTAGCTAACTCCATTTGTGCTTCTTGAATTCTGAAAAATCTTCCAGCACGAAGTAAAAATTGCCAACCGCCTATTCTACCAATCCAGTAGCCAAAATTATCTCCCAGTACTGCACCGGCGATCGCACTGACTAATACTAACCAGTAATTAAGGTCTCCACTACCTGCTAAAAACCCTCCAGTAATAGTGATTGTCTCTCCAGGTAAAGGTATACCCGTGTTTTCTAGAGCAATCCCAATAAATACCGCCCAGTAACCATATTGGTGGGCGATTTCTTGTATACTATCTAGCGATATAAACTCTACAGACATCTATAACCTTTACAAAGGTTTACCTATATTTACATACATCTTGACGTGAATTAGGCAATAGTGTCAATGAGCTTTGCTAGTAAGTAGTAGCTAAAAGCTAATAACTAAGAGCTAATAGCTTTTATGTAGGAATTGCTTCTCCTGGGCGCAGAGAAGCCCATTTCCCATTTTCTCGCAAGAAACTTTGGCAACCTACTACATCCCATTCCATCTCAATATAATCTTCTTGGGGACGAATATTAACATTGATAGTAGGTTCTTTGGCTTCAAAGTCTGGTTCTTCAGTTAAATGGGGTTGTTGATGTTGAGTTTCTACTGCATGATAAGTTTGGCAGCGATCGACAAAATAACAATTAACACAAATACACATAGCAGCAATCATCTAAGTCTTACTTGTTAATTTAGCGTAGATAAAAATAGATTTTGGTTAATTAATGTCTTTTGAAACAACTTTTAATCACTTATCCGCTCTTGATTTACCTTTTAGTTTAAATTTGTTGCCCTCTTCAGCCTATCTCGTCGGTGGAGCGGTAAGAGATGCTTTACTAAACAGAAAAGGAGTCTATTTAGATTTAGATTTTGTTTTACCAGAAAAGGCGGTAGAGACTGCCCAAAAAATTGCCGAGCGATATCGGGGAGGATTTGTAATTTTAGATGAGCAAAGACAAATTGCTAGGGTGGTTTTTCCTCAGGGGACTGTAGATTTTGCTTTACAAGAAGGAAACAGTTTAAAACAAGATTTATACAGACGAGATTTTACCGTTAATGCGATCGCTTATAATTTACATCAACAAAAACTTATCGATCCTCTTGGGGGTTTACAAGACCTAGAAAAGGGTTGGCTCAAAATGGTTTCTCCGAGCAATCTACAAGATGACCCTTTAAGACTTTTGCGAGCTTATCGTCAAGCAGCCCAACTTAATTTTACGATCGAGCCAGAAACCAGAAACACAATTCGTTCTCTTGCCGATTTAATCGAGCGAGTGGCAGCCGAAAGAGTGCAAACCGAGTTGAAATATCTCTTAGCTACTCCCCAAAGCAATCGATGGTTAATTGCTGCTGGCGAGGATGGCTTATTGCAACCTTGGTTTTCCGAACTTAATCCAGAGAAATTGCAACAACTAAAACAAATTGATTCGATCGCCAATTCTTTAGGAGAAAAATATCATAATTCTCTGTTTAATCGACCTGAGTTGCTCAGTTTAGCCAAATTAGCCACTTTAGTTTCTCAATCTCCAGAACAAGCAGAATTAGAACTATTAAAGTTGAAATCTTCTCGTATGCAGCTACGAACGATTTTAGGAGTAGTTAAATATTTACCTCAATTACAAACCTTAACAACGAACTTGACAGCAAGAGAACAATATTTCTTTTTTTTAGCAACTAAAGAATTTTTTCCTATTTTAGTTATTAGAGCGATCGCTACAGGAGTAGAGCAAAAACTACTTGCTCCTTTAATAGAAAACTATCTCGATCCTCACAATCAAATTGCTCATCCTCAAACTTTAATAACAGGAAAAGATTTAATCCGAATTCTGCACCTTAAACCTTCACCTTTAATTGGTACCTTACTTACAGAAATTCAAATTGCTCGGGGAGAAGGAAAAATAAAAACTTTAGAAGATGCTTTACAATTTGCCAGCCATTTATTAGAGTCAAAAACTCTTAACTAAAAGATGAATGTTTGCTGTAGTCTAGAAAAGTGAAAACCGCTATAATTTTTTACCAGGGGTTTTTGCAAATTGAGTATAAAAAATATATTATCGTTACAATACAAGCTAGTTACTATTCTGCTATTAGCAAGTTTAGGTAGCAATTCTGTTTTGGCTCAATCCGTATTAAAACGTGCAGAAGTTTACAAACTAAGAAATCAAGTCGATCTGAGTCGTCAAAATCGACCTGTTTGGAATCGAGCTAAACTAGGAGATAATCTTGCACCCCAGGATGCTCTTCGTACTGGTGCTAACTCTAGAGCAGAACTTTTGTTTAATGAAGGTACTTTAGTCAGAACAGGAGCGGGAACTATTTTTCGCTTTGCTCCTGGAAAACGTAGTTTTGAGTTAGATAGCGGTTCTGCTTTAATCATAATTCGTCCCGGCCAGGGAGAAAGTAGCATTATTACTCCCGAAGCCAAAGTCGTATCTCAAGGAACTGCTTTGTTTATTCAGCACGATCCTCAGCGCAATTCTTCTTTAATTGGAGTATTAACTAGTAGTACTGTCGGTCCAGTGAGAGTATCCAGTGCGAATGGCGAAGTGACGATCGAGCTAAGTGCTGGTGAATTTGTGGCAATTATCAATGGAGTAATCGGATTAGTAGAGCATTTTATCTTGCCGATGTTCTACGAGAATATAGAACTAGCTGCTGGTTTAGGAGCAGGACAAGAAAACCTGATTGCTAAAGAATCAGCAGAAGTTCAAAAAACTCTAAATTTGGTAAGACTAGAAGCCCTAGAACCGCTAAAAAACCAATCCGCTTGGTTAAAAGGCTTTTGTCGCTTTAATATTAATCCCGAGCAACTATCTCCTTTACTACAATGGCTCGGGTTAGGAGTACCGGGAGAACAAATTTTACTGAAATTACCAGAGACAGATCTCTTTGTAACCCCTATGCGCTCTTTAACAGGATTGGCTTGGTTAGGCAGTTATTGTCAGGTTCAACCACCTTCTGAATAAGTCGAACTAAAAGAGTAGCAGACTTTAGTTAGCCCAAAAAATGTAACGAAATAGGAGTAAACATTACAGATTATTACTTTGTTTTTAATAAATGAGACTCTGGTAACGCTCATCCTCTATCTTCAAGATCGATTGGTCAATAGAACTAGACCATCAATAATAATAAAACTACGATTAGTCAACAATAATAAGGAGAGCTCAATGCTTGACGCTTTTTCCAGAGCTGTAGTATCAGCAGACGCTAGCACCAAGTGTATTGGTGGAGATGACTTAGCTTCCCTCAAGGGCTTCATTGCTGAAGGTAACAGAAGATTAGATGCTGTTAATGCGATCGCTAGTAATGCTAGCTGCATGGTTTCTGATGCAATCGCTGGGATGATTTGCGAAAACCAAGGCTTAATTCAAGCTGGTGGTAACTGCTACCCCAACCGTCGCATGGCTGCTTGCTTGCGTGACGGCGAAATCATCCTTCGCTATGTTACCTACGCTTTATTAGCAGGTGATGCATCTGTACTTGAAGACCGTTGCTTAAATGGTTTAAAAGAAACTTACAGTGCTCTTGGAGTACCTGCTACTTCTACCGCCCGTGCAGTGCAAATCATGAAAGCTCAGGCTGCTGCTCATATCAAAGACCAGCCTAGTGAATCTTTTGCTGGTGCCAGACTACGCAAAATGGGCTCTATTGTAACAGAAGATCGTTGTGCCAGCTTAGTTGCTGAAGCATCTAGCTACTTTGATCGTGTGATTGCTGCTCTTAGCTAGAATCCCACTGGCTCTATCTCAGCCAATATATACTATTTGGCTCAAGTAAATATTTTGTAGCTTTTGTTAAAAGCAATTCAGGAGATATCTAAATTATGAAATCTGTTGTTACCACAGTTGTTACTGCTGCTGATGCTGCAGGACGTTTCCCTAGCACTTCTGACCTAGAGTCAGTTCAAGGCAGCCTTCAGCGCGCTGCTGCTCGTTTAGAAGCTGCTGAAAAATTAGCTGGCAACATCGATGCTGTTGCTCAAGAAGCTTACGATGCTTGCATCAGAAAATATTCTTACCTCAACAATGCAGGTGAAGCTAATTCTACTGATACTTTCAAAGCTAAATGTCTTCGTGACATCAAGCACTATATGCGTTTAATCAACTACTGCTTGGTAGTTGGTGGTACTGGCCCGTTAGATGAGTGGGGTATTGCTGGTCAACGTGAAGTTTACCGTGCTTTAAATCTTCCTACTGCTCCTTACGTAGAAGCTTTAAGCTTTGCTCGCAATCGTGGTTGTGCTCCTCGCGATTTGTCTGCACAAGCGTTAACTGAATACAACGCTCTTCTTGACTACGTAATCAACTCCTTATCTTAAGGAACTTGTAATAAAGTTCTTTAGCTGTTTGGCAATAGTTCCATTCAGCAACTGGAGGCTCTTAGTCTGTTGCTTTAGCTTAAAAGGTTTAAGTATCAGCTTAAGGGTCTCCATTATATTTTTAACTGATATTTTTTGAACAATATCTTTTGAACAACTCATGACCATAGATTCTTTATTTGAACAATTAAAACATCCCAACCCTAACCTACGAGAAAGAGCTATGGTAGAAATAGCTCGACAACGGGATGAAAATACTATTCCTCGCCTGATGAGTAATCTAGGACAAGAAGATGTGGTCTATCGTCGAGCTTGTGTTAAAACTCTAGGCGTAATTGGGTTTGATGCCATACCATTTTTAGTCGAGGCATTAAACAAGAATGATAATGTTACTTTTAAAGCTAGTTGTGTAAAAGCTTTAGCCAATGTAGCAGTTAATTACCCAGACGAGCCTTTCCCCACAGAAGGTATTGAAGGATTAAAAAATGCCATGAATAATTCTAACCCTGTGGTGTACATTGCAGCAGTGATGGCTTTAGGAGCAATTGGTTCTCCTGTTTTAGATATTTTGATTGAAAATCTAAAAAATACAGATAATCCGGCAGTAGCAGTAGCAATTATCAATGCACTTAGTTCTATAGGCGATAAGCAAGGTGAGGAAATACTAAAAACAATCTCTCAGGACGAATCTGCTGATGAATATGTGCGTGAATCAGCAACTAGTGCTTTATCTCGTTTAGAAATGGTAATGAAATATAATCAGAGTTCCTAAGTTTATTGAGGAAATTTTTCTTGATAATAAGTCTGGAGCAAATTTTCTAGTTTCTCTTGAGGGCAGCATTCGATTAAAGCTTCAAAAACCTCTAAGAGTTTATTGGCACTATCTCCTAACAAAGGACTTAATCCCCAAACATCGTGTACCCAGTCTTCAGAGTTACTATTTTCAAAAATTAGTTGCTCTAAAAGTTGTTTTGCTTCTGCTTTGGAGATCGACATGAGATTGTATGATTATTAATGGTGATTTCTGCTGGGGCGGGTGCACTTAGCTTAGATTATACCTTCAGACAGAAAGACTAAACAAAATTAGATTCCCATAATCGATCGCCTTGGTAGCCTTTTTGTTTTACAAAAAGTTTTTTTTGAATAATAATTTTTAATCTTTATCAATAAAATTAGACTCGGTATAATTAATTGCCCTTAATATCTTTTACTGATTACCACTTAAGCAAAAACTCGGTTTTGACATCCTCTCCGGCCTGAAGGTACGGAGATTCCTACGATCCTAAGGGTTTCGGTGGGTTGACGGTTCAACGCAAACTGCTACTACAGTAGTCTAACACTTGCTCCCTCGTCCGTTTAGAGTCTCGCGATGCCCTCCCGCGACTGATGTATCGTTGAACAATCCAACAAATTTTTATGTTTGTGCCTCAAAGTGTAGATTTTAGACTATTGACTTTTTGGCTTCCCTATTACTACTTCAGGCTCGGTTTCACACCGTTATCGGTGGTATATCGACTGCAAAATTAGGTGGGTCTGTGACCAAGATTAATTATACCAGAAGGGTCGCCAATCACGGGCTCCCGCTTGTACCCACGATCGCAAGGGTCAATTCAGATTAAGTTTTCGAGTAGGTTTTATTGAATAGTAGATTCTACCTTTAAATAAAGTGTTAGAATCATCGAGAATGAGAATAAAGATAAGCGATCGAGTTAGTTTTCAGTATTAATAGGGTTTTCCGTAAAGTATTGATAGGCTTCTTTCCGCAATCTTGTCTCTCTAAACGCTTCTATCTGAGGAGACAATACTATGTCAATTTATGTAGGCAATCTCGACTATGAGATCGAGCGAGGAGATCTAACTGAGGTCTTTGCTGAATATGGAACTGTCAAGCGAGTTCATCTCCCCATAGACCGAGAAACAGGTCGCAAACGGGGATTTGCTTTTGTAGAAATGGATACTGAAGCTGAAGAAGCCGATGCTATTGCTAAGCTTGATGGTGCGGAATGGATGGGTCGCGAACTTAAGGTCAATAAAGCTAGACCCCGCGAACAAAGAAGTGCTGGAGGTGGTCGGAGAAATTATCGCTTTTAACTCAATCGGACGGGAAGTCCCCCGTCTAAAAAGCGAGTGGGATGTATCGAGCCGAAGGCGAGTACCCACGAAGCTTTTAGCGGTGGGACGGGGCGTATAAACATCTGAGGTTTCCTCAGATGACAGCC
>JASJDJ010000173.1 GCA_030065635.1 Xenococcaceae cyanobacterium MO_188.B32 | reverse complement strand
TCACAAGTTTCGTGTAAACACATAAGCTCACCTCAACCCGATGAGTTCATTTTAGATTATTTTTATTCAGGCACAATTCTTGAAAATTTTTCACCTAGCGATCGCCTGAAACTATGTTTTTGAATTCGCCAACAGTATCCGGAACTTTCTACGTCAGATGCAAGTAGGAGATTTAGCTTTTTTCTATCATTCCAATACTAAACCGCCAGGAATCGTCGGCTTGATGAAAATAGTAGCCAGCAATGTAGTAGACCCTACTCAATTTGACGTAAATAGTAAATACTATGACTCCAAATCTACTACAGAATCTCCTCGCTGGCAGACTGTAACTGTAGAATTTGAACGAGATTTTGGGCAAATTATTTCTTTAGAGCAACTCAAACAGACATTTAACGGTGATGAATTATTAGTAGTAAAAAAAGGCAATCGTTTATCAGTAATGCCAGTAGCAGAAAAAGTAGCGAAAAAAAATCCTGATTATGATTGATAAATTGTAATTAAAGGAGAAAGCACATTTTAAAAATTTTATTTTTTTACTATTTATTTGTGCTTTTTAAATTAGCGATCGTACCGATACTTTTCCAAGTATTAGTTTTTTATAGTCACTATTAACTTAGATTTTTACAAAATAAATATCCGTATCAAATATAACAATTTTTAATAAATTAAATATTATTATATTTTGTTTCAAAAAAATAGTAATTCGTGGAATAATAATAAATTTATTCGTATGGCTTAGTTGTCTTTTGACTCCGTGTTTCCCCCAAATATAGAAGACTTAAACTTTATTTTTCCCTATTTAATATGTAACCTTTATTATAGGGATTTAGTATAAAATGAGACACTGTGCGGTGGCGAAATAGTTGTGGATTATCAGAAAAATTTTTCTACACATCCTTTTTGATTTTCTATATAAATGTACTCGAGAATATTTTAATATTCTGCTATTGCTTAGTGGATAGACTATTTTGTATTTTTGTTTGTATTATAAATGCAATTTAGGATTTAGCCAAATGCAATCGACACTGTTGGAATAATTTATTTTAAAATACTCCAACTTAACAAAGCAGATTAGATAATTCATGTTTATTGTCACTACCTAAGTTCAAAAATTAACAGTGATGAATAATAACAATTTTGTTGATGAAAGCATTTTCAATGGTCTATTGCGCTTTGGCACTTCTCACAGAGACCTATTAATCGGCACCAGTAACAGCGAAATAATAGTTGGCTTGAAAGGAAATGACAACTTAATTGGCCAAGATGGGAATGATTCTCTGTTTGGAGGAAAAGGTGATGATACCATAGCCAGCGGTCGCGGAAATAATCTACTTTTGGGTAACGACGGTGACGATCTCTTAGCAGTTAGCACTACTCGTCAAGGTGAAGCAGGGGACAATACCCTTGATGGTGGTGCGGGAAACGATATTCTTTTGGGGAATGATGGCGACGATCTACTTATCGGAGGAAGAGGAATCGATATGATTCGGGGGAATAGTGGTGACGATCTTATTCTGGGACAAAGAGGCATAGATTCTTTATTTGGTGGTCAAGGTCACGATACCCTTAAAGGTGGTCAAGGAGATGACAGTATTGAAGGTGGTGATGATAACGATCGCTTGCATGGGGGCAGAGGAGAAGATCTTCTTATTAATGGAGAAGGCAAGGATATCCTAATTGGTGGTAAAGATGGTGATGCTTTTTTCCTTACACCCAATACAGGTGCAGATATCATCAAAGATTTTCACCAAGGTCAAGATATATTTGTACTACAATCGACAGTGAGATTTGGTCGGGAACTAACTTTTGACCAATTAGCGATTACTCAAGAAAAAAAGGGGGCTATTATTGCGATCGCTCATACGGGGGAAGTCTTAGCCGTGGTTGAAGGGGTATCCGCTCACAGTATTGGGATTGAAGATTTCATTTCTTTCTTTTCAATGGGACAATCCTTTTGCTTCTGCTGGAGGCAAAGGTGCGACTAGCGACTTAGATATTTTCCTTCTGGATGAACACGACAGTATCGTATTTGCTGGAGCAGAATCCAACATTGGCTTTGATGCAGTAGAGCTATTATTCTTTACTAACGAGCGCAATACAGCAGCCGAATATAAGCTATTAATCGGCCAAAATAAGACTGCTGGAGGCGAAGCTCCCAATTTCATCAAATATATTGATTTAACCGCTACTACTTTGGACGCTGAATATAGTACTTTTAGCTCGACTATTTTTGGACATCCTAACGCTAATGGTGCAGAAGCCGTAGGTGCATCTTTCTATCAAACCCCCACCGAACTAGAGTCTTTCTCTTCTGTTGGCATAACTCCCATCTTATTCGATCGCCATGGCGATCGCTTATCCGAGCCAGAAATTCGCCATAAACCAGAGATAGTAGCACCCGACGGGACAAATACAACTTTTTTTGGTACTGAAGATGTTGAAGGTGATGGTTTTCCCAATTTCTTCGGTACTTCTGCTGCTGCTCCCCATGCTGCTGGAGTGGCTGCATTATTATTAGAAGCAAAACCCGATGCTACTCCCGAACTAATTTATCAAGTCTTAGAACAAACTGCGATCGATCTTGACGATCCTTTTACTCCAGGTGAAGATATTGGATTTGATGTTGGTTCTGGTTTTGGCTTAATTCAAGCAGATTTAGCCTTAGATGCCTTAATATAGGAGATGCAGACCAAACTTTTCCGATATAATCTTAGATTTCTGTCAAGATATTCGCTAATTTAATCCAATTGTGCAGACTAATATTTTCTGCTCGACATTGAGGATTAAGATTTAATTCTTCTAGTATTTCGGTCAGCTTATCTGGTTTAACTATACTTTTAAGATTATTACGGAGCATTTTACGACGACTAGCAAAACCCAACTTAATTAATTTTTCTAATTGATGGGGATTCTTGGCTGGAGTTTCTATTAATTTAGGGATTAGTTTTACCACGGCAGAATCCACTTTTGGTTGTGGATAAAAAGCTTTAGAGGGTACATCGCAAATCCATTGACAATCTGCTAAATATTGAACGCGAATTGATAAGGCACCATAAACTTTATTATTGGGAGAAGCAGTTAATCTTTCGCCTACTTCTTTTTGAATTAATAAAACAATTGATTCATATTGAGTTGTTGCTGGTTGCGAAATTGTACCTAAAAGCTTTTCAATAATTGCTCCAGTAACATTGTAAGGAATATTAGCAACTACTTTGTTAGGCTGTTGAAACTTGGGGAAAGATACTAAATTGGTTTCTAGATCGAGAGTAAGAAAATCTCCTTGCAATAATAAAAAGTTGTCTTTATCTCCTAAACTTTTAACTAATTTTTTACATAGATCGCGATCGATCTCTACTGATATTAAAGACTCTACTTCAGGAAGAAGACGGCGAGTTAGAATACCTGTCCCCGGACCAATTTCTAAAACGCGATCGCTTTTATTTAACTCGGCTGCTGCTATTATTTGCTCTAATACTTTTTCGCTACGCAACCAATGTTGAGCAAAATGTTTACGGGGTTTAAAATAAGATTGTTTTCTATTACTCTGCTGTTCGGACATAAACTTTGTAGACGCTCGGCTTACTCTGGAAAAACTCTTTACCAAAAGTTCTGTAAGCGATTAAGTCTTCATATCATAACCCTTTGGCGATTAAATAAGAAAAATAGGCATGATAGGATAAAGAAAGTATGTTTAGCCGAAGGTTCGGGAACTTCTACAGTATTTACTCCCTCTATATTATCTATTTGATTTTCTCCAGTAATTATAGAAGTAGAGGGATTTTTCGGAGGAGTGGCGTTATTTTCTAGTAGTAATTGACTCGGAGCAATTATATTCTTACTACTAAGAGCTAATATATTTCCAAGAGGCGTAACTATACTATCATTTCCTTCAGAAAGATCGCCATTAGTAGCTAATAATAGTATCAAAGCATTTCATTAATTAATATTCTTACTGGTGATGGAGCGTCCACTATTTGCTCGTTAGTTTCTGTACTATGGGAAAATGCCTGGCAAACATTAATATTGTTTATCGATTCACCCACATTCTCTAGTGCAGAGCAGCAAAAATAACCCCTCAGCTCAAACGGCATCTGGAAACCCCTGGAATTTCCAGACAAAAGGTTTAGCCATTGTGCAGTTGAAGTAATCAATAAAATTGAGAATTTTTTGTAACTGCTCTGTGGTCGAGTTAAAACTGCTTCGCTTGAGTAAGCGTCGGACTAAAATACTGAACCAACATTCAATTTGACCATCGCCAAGAAGTATGCTTAGGAATATAGACAAAGCGAATGCGATGAGTCTCATCAGATAAGAAAGCTGCTCGTGTTGCCACAGAGCTTGAGAATTCCCGATTTTCCTTTAACTCCCAAGTCGTTGGCAATGTTGCATCTTTCGGCAACTAAACGTACCAGAGATTCAGATTGATGAATATTGAGATTGTCGACAATAACAATCCAGCCAGCATCCTTTTCGCTATCAATTGTTTGACAAATGTGTTGGTAGAAATCATCTTCTTTGCGAGTTGCACCCAGAGTGGGCATAATCACTTGACCCTTGGCAATGTGCCAGTTGGCAATTAAGCTTAAAGTTCCGTGACGAATATACTCTTGCCTCAATGCGTTCAACTTGTTTTGGTTTCATTGCTTTTTTAAGAAATAATCTTTCCAGTGCTTGAATGCCAGTCATTTCATCGGTGCTAATCAGATGAATTCTTTGGGAGAGTAAGGTCTCAGCATTTTGATGTAGTTCACAGATATACTTGACCGGGGAACGCCGGTCGGGGAATGGGGCTAGAATAAACAGTTAACTGTCGGATTCATAAACATAAAATTTACAAGCCCCCTTCCCCCGCAGGCACCGGAGGGGCGTATAAACTCTTGAGGAAACCTCAAGAGTTTATACGCCCCGTTCGTTAAAAGGCGGTGTAACGGTGACTTGCTCCTTGAATGCTTGCGGGTCGTCAGGATTCGCGTTTAACCAATAACGATGACGATGAGGTTGGAGAGTAGCTTCCTTTTAAAAAACGTCCCGCACTTCGAGGGGAAATCTTGTCCACTATTCCTCTTTTAACTGCTTCTGCTGCTAACTCCTTTGCTGTCCAATGACTTACTGGTCTTTCTGATTCTTGGGGAGATTCACAGGCGAGTGCTACTATTTGAACGACTTGTTCTACACTAAAGAACTTCTTCGTGCCTGGACGTGGGCGATCGCCTAAAACTTGTTTAATCAACGCCATTAACTTTTTGTCAGTTACTTGTTGCTCTACGGCACGCTGCTAGTTTCTCTTTGGCCTCTCTCCACCGTTCTCGCCACAAGCGTACTTGCTCTCTGTCTAGTTCTAATCTTCGACTAATCGAACTATTGCTCTCTCCAGATGCTGCCGCCAAGATCAGCTTCGCTCTTCTCACCAAACGATAAGGGTTGGTAGTCCCTCTAACTATCTGTTGTAGTAGTGCTTTTTGTCTACTGGAGAGGTTGATTGGTTTTGCTTTGTTAATGGGCATCGACTCCTAGGCTTTACTCTTTTGCTTAATAGAGTAAGTTTCATTTTATCTGATGATAGCTTCCTTTTTAACCTGGTGGGCTATTTCTGCCTGTCTGCACTAGTTCCTTTTTGGTCTGTGCCTTAGAGTTATTAACTAGCAAACACAGGTAAATGGTGCTTAAAAGCAGAAAACTAGTTTTGATTAACATTTAAGTATATTCAATTAACGAACAAAGCCATTAAACTAATTTAAGATAAACTTTGGAGAATTATACCTAAAAATCCCCTAAAAATTAAGTGTTTTTACTTACAAAAAAGCACTCGATCTTTCTAAAAAAATACTCTGCAAAAGAATTATTAAAAATTTCTAAAATTATGGATGCAAGACAATATGCTTCAGCAACTCAACGCAATCGCCAACCTATTTTAGAAGTGTTACTAAACGTACTGCCCCCCGAAGGCAATATTTTAGAAATAGCTAGTGGTACGGGGGAACATGGAATTTTTTTTGCTCCTCGTTTAAGCCCTCGTATATGGATTCCTTCCGAACCAAATCCATTACTAAGAGCTAGTATTTCTGCTTGGCAAGAGCAATTTCCCGCAGCCAATTTGCATCCACCCTTAGATATAGATGTTAGAAATAAGCCATGGTCAATCGAAAATACAGACACTAAAATTGACGCGATCGTCAATATTAATATGATTCACATTTCCCCTTGGACTGCTTGTTTGGGTTTAATGGCAGGTGCTGGGAGAATTTTGCCTTCTGGAGGAATTTTATATTTATACGGACCTTTTAAACGAGATGGGAAACATACTGCTCCTAGTAATCAAGCTTTCGATCGCTCTTTAAAAACTTCTAATCCTGAATGGGGAGTGCGGGATATTACTGAAGTGACAAAAGTAGCAGAAAAGCATGGTTTAGAATTAGAAGAAATTGTTGCTATGCCTGCTAATAATTTTTCTGTTATCTGGCGTAGACAGTAGACTTTTGAGATAAATATAGAATTAATCGGTTTGTTGAGATAGGGGAGATAAAGGAGATGGGGGAGAAACAACTATGAATCCTCTTCAACTGACTCGGGAAGAAGAAAGCAAATTGTTAGAAATAGCTGAAAGTATGCTGCCTAAAGCTTATGCAGTCTATTCTAAATTTCGAGTGGGTGCTGCTGTATTGACAGAAAAAGGTAATATTTTCCCTGGCTGTAACGTAGAAAATGTTTCTTATGGTTTAACTATCTGTGCAGAAAGAAATGCAATCGCTGCTGCCGTTGCTGCGGAAGGAGGAGATAAAATGAAGATTAAAGCGCTCGCCGTAGTGAACGCTCAAAATATTAGTTGTTCTCCCTGTGGTGCCTGTCGCCAAGTAATTTGGGAATTTGGTCGCAAGGCGGTCGTCATTTTTCAAGGCGATCGAGGTAAACAAACTCTCTCGATAGAGCAACTTTTACCCTCAGGATTTTCCTGGTAAAAAACTATTTGAAAGTTAAACTCAAAGCTTTATCCTATATAGATTGACAATAAATAATTTTTTCCGTAATGAGACCATATCTTGCCGCCGCTATTCAAATGACTAGTCGACCCGATTTAGATAAAAATCTAATCGAGGCAGAGGAATTAATTGAACTGGCTGTACGCCAGGGAGCAGAATTAGTAGGATTACCAGAAAATTTTGCCTTTTTGGGTAAAGAGGAGGATAAATTAGCTCAAGCTGCCGACATCAATCTAAAAACGCGCAAGTTCCTCAAAACTATGGCACAACGCTTTCAAATTACTATTTTAGGTGGTGGTTTTCCCGTTCCAGTAGAAGGCACACAGACTAAAGCTTACAATACTGCTTTGTTAGTCGATCCTAATGGTGCTGAAATTGCTAGCTATCAAAAAGTGCATCTATTCGATGTCGATGTGCCCGATGGAAACACCTACCGCGAATCTAGTACTGTCATGGCGGGGAAAGATTTACCTTCAATTTATTCTTCTCCAAAATTCGGTAAGATAGGTCTATCTATTTGTTACGATGTCCGCTTCCCCGAACTTTATCGTCATCTTGCGGAGAAAGGCGCAGATGTCATGTTTGTTCCTGCTGCTTTTACTGCTTTTACTGGTAAAGACCACTGGCAGGTACTTTTACAGGCAAGAGCAATTGAAAATACCTGCTATATAATCGCCCCAGCCCAAACAGGAAACCATTATGAACGGCGTTACACTCATGGTCATGGCATGATCGTCGATCCTTGGGGTGTAATTTTAGCCGATGCAGGAGATAAACCCGGTGTAGCCGTTGCCGAAATAAAACCCGAACGTTTATACCAAGTACGTCAGCAAATGCCTTCTCTGCAACATAGAGTATTTGTTTGAGTTATTTGTTAAGATTAATTTCTTTTTCTCGCTCTATGTCTTGACGACATAGAAATGAGTGGATTAAAACTTTAGAGAAAAAATCAGCACGAGCAGGGGATGTATATATTTTTACATCACCCTCGTATAAACGCGCCTTATGAAAAAAGTCAGCTACTGGTGCAAAAATCTAACCTTTGCTCTCACATCTACACTAATTTGTGGCAGCTTGGTATCTACAGGTCAACTTCTCGCTACCCCGCTCGGCAAATTGAATACTGTTGAGCCGATAGATATTTATGTACCACCACCAGAAAGTAATTCGAGCGGAATTTGCTCTAGTCATATTGATTCGGTAGTTAACAATATTGTCGATCGCCCTCCTTTAAATAAAGGAAAGTGGGGTATTTTAGTTCAAACCCTTGATGGCAAGACTCTCTACTATCGTAATCCCGATTCCTATCTTATTCCAGCTTCTAACCTCAAGTTATTAGTTACGGCTGCTGCTCTACAAAAGTTAAACCCCGCAGGATTGATTCGCTCTAAATCTATTCGTGAATGGATTTTAATAACTAATCTGAGAAGTAATAATCAATATGCAGATATTTTGCTTAGGTATCTTGGTGGTTCTCACTCAGTACAGAAAATTTTAACCGATCTGGGTATAGACCCTAATAGTTATCGTATGAGGGATGGTTCGGGTTTATCTCGTAACAATTTAGCTACTCCTAGAGCTATGGTTACTACTTTACAAGCTATGCGTTCGGCACCAAATAATGACATCTTTTTAGCCTCTCTTCCCGTAGCGGGAATTAGTGGGACTTTAAAAAATCGTTTGCGCTTCTCGGCTACCCAAGGTCATGTTTCTGCTAAAACAGGCACTTTAAAAGGGGTAAGGTCTTTATCCGGGTATTTAGAACATCCCGATTATGGGGCGGTAGTTTTTAGCATCATTACTAATCAGCCCACTAATCAATCGGGTTCGGTTTTAGTTCAGGCGATCGATGAAATTGTTTTACGCCTAAGCTCGATGATTACTTGCTCTTAGATTAAGCTATGTTACCAAAATTGCCGTATTTATAAACTAATGTAACAATAATGCCGTCATACTGGCATAACGTCTTGACAGGGTCAAATAAAACAACTAAATTGGCATATATACCCGGGTAGTTATTAAAGTTAGTTATATGCAAAACAAGCAAAAGGTTACATTATATATCCCGCCTGAATTGCATAGGCGATTAAAAATTAGAGCTGCTATAGACGTAGATTCTATGTCTTCATTGGTAGAGAAAGCGATCGCCTTTTATTTGCAGTATCCCGAAAAGATAGAAGAGATAGAATCTTCTACTCAAGGCAATACACATCAGGTTCATATCTGTCCGGAATGCGAAACCGCCATGGTAATGCGTGAAGGTCAAATGGTTTCTCTCAGAAATCAGCCAGGTACGATAACTGAAGAGCTACCTTTAGGAGTAAGAGAAAAGGTCAATACTTCTAATTTATCTTCAGGAGAAGAAGAATTAGTTCCCTGTTTAAAATAGGGCAAGTCTCACAAGGGTCAACAGGTCAAACCGTAAACTAGATTATTGGTCGATGCTATGAAAGAAGAGCTAAATATCCTCATACAAGCTCAATATCCACTCATCTATCTCGTTACTCCAGAAGAAGAGCGAGCAGAACAGGCAATCGCTAAGATTGCTCAAATGAAAACCGAGCATCGACGAGTATATGTCTGGACAGTGACTCACGGAATTGTAGAACATGGTCAACCTCGTCAAGTCACCCAACATAATACGGTTTCTCCTGAAGCAGCTATTGAGTGGGTCGTAAGGCAAAGGGAGCCGGGTATATATATATTTAAAGACTTACACCCATTCATAGATGCACCAGTAACAACTAGATGGTTGCGGGATGCGATCGCTTCTTTCAAGGGAACAGAAAAAATTGTCATTTTGATGTCTCCAATTCAACAAGTTCCCATTGAATTAGAAAAGGAGATAGTAGTTCTCGATTATCCACTTCCCAATCTATCTGAATTAAATCAAGTCCTTTCTGCTCAACTGCAAAAGGGCAAAAATCGTCGCCTCGATACCGAAGCAAGAGAGAAATTACTTAAAGCTGCTTTAGGTTTGACTAGGGACGAAGCCGAAAAAGTATATCGTAAAGCCCGAGTTAAAACAGGTCATTTAACCGAAGCAGAAGTAGATATAGTTTTATCTGAGAAAAAACAACTAATTCGTCGCAATGGAATTCTCGAATACATAGAAGAAGACGAAACTATCGATTCAATTGGTGGTTTAGAAGAATTGAAACGCTGGCTAAGGCAACGCTCCAATGCCTTTACTGAAAGAGCCAGAGAATATGGTCTTCCTCAACCAAAAGGAATGCTTATTTTAGGGGTTCCTGGCTGTGGTAAATCTTTAATTGCCAAAACTACCTCCCGTCTCTGGGGATTACCACTCCTGCGCTTAGATATGGGGAGAGTATATGACGGTTCTATGGTCGGTCGTTCGGAACAAAATCTCCGTAATGCTCTCAAAACAGCCGAGTCTATTTCCCCAGCAATTCTCTTTATTGACGAACTAGACAAAGCCTTTGCTGGAGGTGCGGGTTCGGGAGATTCCGATGGAGGAACATCTAGTCGTATTTTTGGTTCTTTTCTCACTTGGATGCAGGAAAAAACATCCCCCGTGTTTGTAATGGCAACAGCTAACCGAGTAGAAAGGCTACCAGGAGAATTTTTACGCAAAGGTCGTTTCGATGAAATCTTCTTTGTAGATTTACCAACTCCTGAAGAAAGGCAAGATATTTTTAGAATTCATCTTGGCAAAAGACGTTCGGACATCACTCGCTTCGATTTAGAACAATTAGCCAAGGTTTCTGATGGTTTTTCCGGTGCAGAGATCGAGCAAGCAATCATTGCTGCTATGTATGATGCTTTTGCTCAAGAGCGAGAGTTTACGCAGCTAGATATTATTGCTGCGATTAAAGCTACCCTACCTCTGTCACGGACAATGACTGAGCAGGTAACAGCCCTAAGAGATTGGGCAAGACAAAGGGCAAGACCTGCCTCAGCCTCCGTTGCTGAATATCAGCGACTGGAGTTCTAACAAGCTTTCTCCTATTGAATTATAGGAGCAAAGGCTAGCAAACTTAATGCTAGCAGTTTATTAAAAATCCGTCTTATAATTTGAATTTAATTTAAACTAGACGGTAAATTACTTAAAGTTGTTGTTTACTTCTCTTCTTACTGGAGGAAATCTAATGTCTCACTTTAGCACTTTGCGTACCAAAATCACTGAAGCTGAAATTCTTAAAAATTCTCTTTGCGATCTCGGCATTACTGTAAAAAATGATGCTGATGTACGCGGTTATAACGGTCAAAGAGTTCGCGCTGACATTGTTGCAGTTTTAGATGGCGAATACGATCTCGGTTGGTCTCAAAATAGCGATGGTACCTTCGATCTAATCGCCGATCTTTGGGGTGTTGCTAAGAAGCACAATCAAACCGAATTGATCAATTCCATCAACCAAAAATATGCTGTAAATAAAACTTTAGCTGAAGTTAAACAGCGCGGTTTACAAAACGCCAATGTTAAATTAGTTCTTCAGTAACAAAATTTACAAGCGCGTTCCCAAGCGTTGGGGTTGACTTAAAGATAGTCAACCCTTTTTTATTTGGTTAAACTGGCACTGCTGGTTCCAATCCCAGATAATTCATTAATCGATCGATGTCAAAGTGTTTGGCAATTAATTCTCTAATACACGCTACCTTAATTGGTTCGTGGATAGGAACTTTACCAAAAGAGCGATCGACAATTTCTACAGTAGTTAAAGTATCAAAATCCACGGCAAGAACGGGAATTTCCAAATCTTCAGCACGGCTAAGAATAAGCTGTTGGGGTGGGGTATGACCGGTCAGAATTAGACAATGAGTAGAAGTTTCTAGGGCTGCTAATTGTAAATCCGTGCGGTCGCCTCCTGTAACTACCGCCATATTATTACGTTGCCGAAAATATTCTAAAGCAGAATTTACATTCATTGCCCCAATACTCAGACTTTCTACCATTAGATCCAGGCGATCGCGACGACACAGAACTTTAGCCTTTAGTCTGGTAGCTAGTTCACGCACCCTGACACTATGAAGAAGATTATTTTGAGGCAACATACCCAAAACGGGGATATTTTGTTGTTCTAGATAGGGTTTAACCACACTAGATACAGTTTTGATTTCTGATTGAGGAATATCATTAATGACCACACCCAAAAAGCGATCGCCCAAAAACTTTTTAGCAGCCAATAAACTAGACACTAACAATAGAGAACTATACCGAGATACCAAGAGAATAGAAGCATCGACTATTTCAGCCATTTCTGGAATAGACAAATGAAATAAACTTCCTTCGGACAAATTACCAGGGCCCTCTAGGAAAACTAAATCTGCTTGAGGGTCGGGAAAATAATTTTGTAAGGCCAAAGAATAGTCTGTAGTGTTTTTTCCCTGCAAACGCCGATTGATAGTATCTTTATCTAGATACAACAATGGTAATTTTATTTGATTATCACTTAACTCTAAAGTAGTTGATAAAAAACTGATATCTTCTTCTAAAATTTCTGTCGAGTCATCAGTTAAACAAGTGCCTAAGGGCTTTCCGTAGGCAACACTAATTCCTTTTTTAGCTAATTGATGGGTTAAACCCACGATAGTTGCTGATTTACCACTGTAAGCTTCTGTTGAACCAACCAATAGATATTGGGTCGTTTTTGCCACCTCAACACTCCTTATTTTCTTGTTTTAGGATGCCTCTCACCGATCGAAACGGAGTAATTTGCGATAAAATTCGCTAGGAAAATCCGTTAAATGAGAGCGTTTAAAATTTATAATGACATCAATTAAGTAATCAATAAACTCTGAGTTGGATAATGTTACTTCATAACTCAAATCTGCTTGTCCCTCAAACTGCAAACGACAACGAGTTAGCTCAGAAGGAAGTTTAGATATATACCAACTAGCAACAAAAGAAATACCTTCGCCACCTTCAATAATACGATTTCCTTCTAAAGAACCCTGACGATACAGAGAAATAGCGAAAGGAAGCCAATTATGTTTGTTTTTAGAATAATAGGGCATATATAAAACAACATCCCCTCTGCCGGCGGGCGTTAATGTTTCAATAGTAGACATAATTTATAGACCGCAACAATTAAGGTTTAGCAATAATTAATAACTTCCTACTTTATAACACCAGTCCCCTAAAAAAAATCTAGGTAAATCTGGGGTGGAAAGGGGGGACATATCCTGAAAGATAACTGTCATACATGAGATCGTTAACTTAAAATCCCCCCTTCCACGCCTTCTCTGAAAGTATTGATTTGTCGTCAAT
>JASJDJ010000034.1 GCA_030065635.1 Xenococcaceae cyanobacterium MO_188.B32 | reverse complement strand
TACGGTACCAAAGACATTCCTGGTGCTTTGAGCGTAATGGTACCACTTCGACTCCATCCCGAACTCGACAGTGAAACGTTACAGCGGCGAAGATACTTGGAGGGTAGCCTCCTGGGAAAATAGTTCAGTGCCAGGTTCATCTTTTCCCAAAGACCTTCTCTAGATATTGAGAGGGTCTTTTTGCTTTATTATCTCTTTGAGTTGAATGAATCAATGAGTCATGGAAAACCAATTGAATCAATTCAAAAAAATCTTGCTTAGACAAGCTAAAGTTGTAGACCCAGTGGCAAGAGTTGATCGAGTTGGTGATGTTTTAATTATTGATGCAAAAATTAAGCAAATTCAGCCATTTATCACTGATTTTCCTAAAGATACTCAAGAATTTGATGCTAAAAATTTGGTTGTTGCTCCAGGACTGGTAGATATCTATAGTTATAGTTCAGACCCAGGATACGAATATAGAGAAAGTTTTATAACTCTTGCTTCTGCTGCTTTTGCTGGTGGTTTTACTCGCCTCAATATTTTACCCAATATAGTTCCACCCATAGATAATCTGGAAGTACTGTCTTCTATGCAGCAAAAAAGTCTAAAACTCAAATCAGATCTGGTTCAATCATTTCCCGATCTTCAATTTTGGGGAGCTATGGGAAGTAGTCGGCAAAATCAGCGGCAGATGACTGATTTAATAGAATTGAGTGCTAATGTTGTTGGTTTTGCTGAAACCTATACCTTTGCAAGTTTAGGTCTACTCAAACAAATTCTGGAGTATGTAAAACCTTTAAACAAACCGATCGCCCTAGCAATAAATAACAACGAGCTAAAAGGGAAAGGAGTAGTCAGAGAAGGAACAGCCTCAATTAGTTATGGATTATCTGGGGAGCCAGCGTTTGCTGAAGCTGCTGCTATCGCTGCTGTTTTAGAAATAGTAGATGCTATTGGTACACCCGTACATATGATGCGAATTTCTACCCGTCGTGGAGTAGAACTAATTGCTAATGCCAAACAAAGAGGAGTCCCGGTAACTGCAAGTACTACCTGGATGCATTTATTATTTAATACTCAAGATCTTAATAATTACGATCCTAATTTACGTCTAGACCCACCTTTAGGTAATGAAGATGATATGCTAGCTCTAATTCAAGGAGTTAAACAAGGAGTTATAGATGCGATCGCGATCGATCATACTCCTTATACCTATGAAGAAAAAACTCTAGCTTTTGCTGAAGCTCCTCCAGGCGTAATTGGATTAGAACTGGCTCTTCCTCTTTTATGGTCAAGATTTGTCAAGAGTGGAGAGTGGACTGCTTTAGAGTTATGGCAAGCTTTAAGTACTCGTCCACAACAATGTTTACAGCAAAATCCTTCTAGTCTGACTTCTCAAGCAAAAACAGAACTAGTATTATTCGATCCACACAAAAATTGGGTAGTCGAGCGTAATTCTCTCAAGTCCCAAGCTAGCAATACTCCTTGGTGGGGTAAAGAAATTACTGGCAAAGTAGTTAATGTTTGGAACAGCTAATATTCGTATTCTTCTATTAAATGACGATTTTGAGATATCTTTTGGGCAAAATATAAAAGTAATGCCCACCAAAGTTCAGTCAATTGGATGTCCAATCAAAAACTGGAACAGCTTTTTTTAAAGCAGACTGCTCAGTTAAAACACATAGAAGCTCTAATTCTAGAAGCGCAAAATCTTAAACAAGAACTAGAACAATTAAGAGAACAAGAAGAACGCTTTCGTCAAATTGCTGAAAATGTGCGCGAAGTTTTTTTTATGATTTCAGCACAAACTGATGAGATACTTTATATCAGTCCAACTTATGAAAAAGTTTGGGGTCGCAGTTGCCAAAGTTTATATGAAAATCCTCAATCGTGGCTGAGTGCAATCCATCCAGAAGATTCTTTACGCGCGATCGCTACAATTGAAACTCAATTTAGAACTGGAGATGAATTTGAAGAAGAATATAGAATAGTAAGACCAGATGGTTCTGTTCGCTGGATTTGGGTTCGAGCTTTTCCTATCAGAGACGATCGAGGTGAAGTAAATCGTTTTGTTGGTGTAGCTGAAGATATTACAAAAAGAAAAGAAGCAGAAGAAGCATTAAAAAAAAGTGAAGAACAATTTCGTCTCACTTTTGAAATGGCTCCTATTGGTATGGCAATTACTACTCTTGATGGTAAATTTAAACGAGTTAATCAAGCTCTGTGCGATTCTTTAGGGTATACTAGCCAAGAACTTTTACAACTTTCTTTTACTGATATTAGTCATCCTGAAGATCTCGAACTTCATCTTAGTTTAGAAAAAAAATTAGCTGAGGGAAAAGAAGAAGATTTTCAAATTGAAAAACGTTACTTAGCTAAAGATAATCGAGTAGTTGATACCCTTTTAAAAGTAGTTATAGTTCGTGACTCTAATGGTAAACCGTTACATTTTAATAACCAAATCCTGGATATTACCGAAAGAAAGCAGATGGAAAGACAACTACTCCATGATGCTTTGCACGATGCTCTAACTAAATTGCCTAATCGAGCCTTGTTTATGGACCGCCTCGAACAAGAGTTAAAACGAGCTCAAACTCAGGAAAAGTACGAATTTGCCGTTCTTTTTCTCGATCTCGATCGTTTTAAAGTTGTCAATGATAGTGTAGGCCATTTAATTGGCGATAAATTACTCATAAAAATTGCTCGTAGATTAGAAGAATGTATTAATCCTACTGATACAGTAGCTCGTTTAGGAGGAGATGAGTTTACGATTTTACTGGAAAATATTCAGAGTATAGAAGAAGCTACCTTAGTAGCAGAGCGTATTTATCATGCATTAGCATTACCTTTTCATTTAGATGGTTATGAGTTATTCACTAGTGCTAGTATTGGTATCGCTCTTTCCTCTGATGGTTATGAAAAACCCGAAGATATTCTGCGAGATGCAGATCTGACCATGTATAGTGCTAAAGAGCGGGGTAAAGCTCGGTATGAGGTATTCGATCCTTCTATGCACGAACTTGCTATTAAACGACTCCAGTTAGAAACCGATCTACGACGAGGATTGGAGCGTCAAGAGTTTCAAGTATATTATCAACCAATTACATCTTTACAAACAGGAAACCTATCAGGGTTTGAAGCATTAGCAAGATGGCAACATCCTACCAGGGGTTTAATTTCACCTACAGAATTTATTCCTATCGCTGAAGAAACAGGATTGATTATATCCTTCGGTAATTGGTTATTAAAGGAAGCTTGTCAACAATTGCGTCATTGGCAAGTTAAATATAACTCACATCCACCTTTAAAAATCAGTGTCAATCTTTCGGGAAAACAACTCACAGAACAAAATCTAGTGGATAAAATTGAAGAAATTTTACAAGAAACTAATTTAGATGGTCAATTTCTCAAGTTAGAAATTACTGAAAGTATTCTAATGGATAATTTAGAAACGGCAACTAATATACTTTTGGCTTTGAGAGAGAAAAACATTCAATTAAGCATAGACGATTTTGGGACTGGCTATTCATCTTTAAGCTATCTACATCGTTTTCCAGTCGATACTCTCAAAATAGACCGTTCTTTTATCGAGCAGATGCAATCAAATCAGGGAAATTCTGCCATTGTTAAAACAATTGTGACGTTGGCTCATATACTTAACATGGATGTAATTGCTGAAGGAATAGAAAATACTTCTCAATTGGCTCAACTGAAGTTACTTAAATGCGAACATGGACAAGGTTACTATTTTTCTAAGCCTTTAACTAAAGAAGAAGCGGAAGAATTAATTGCTAGCTCTCCTCAATGGTAGTTAATTTATTTACTTTCGCTATAATTAATTGCGTAGCGATAGACTACTGAAACAAAATTGTTTCTAAACATAATTCCCCTACTTCAATTAAGCTAGTAGCTGCACGGTCGTCGGTTTGAGATGCTGCTGTTAATTGTTTAAATTCTGTAAGAGTGTACTTTTGTTGAAATTTATCGAGAGTGCAATTGCACAAGGTTTGAGCATCTTTTTCGACTAATCCTTCTTCTTTAGCAGTCTGAATACAATCTTGTAAATATTCTCGAACATAATCTTGAGGATATCGAGCGGGAGTCTTCGATAAATCGTTTGTATCGACTACCTCTTCTGCTACTGACAAACGAACTGGGGTAAAGATAGTCAGTATTAGACTAAAAATAAATAATAAGGCTAACTTTGTTCTCATAGATATTTATTCTACGTACTTAAAGATGCGAATATTTGTTAATTTAAACAAAATTTATTTTATTAGCGATTTTATTGTAGTTCAGTGATTATATCTGATTTTTTGAGCAATATGAAAAGCAGACAAATGGGAAAGTTTAATACTGTCTCCCAGATTTTGCTTGATGCTATTTCTTAAATCTGTAAACAGAGTATTTCTAATCTCTGAATCTAGCTGTATATATTGAGAAAAAGTACTCAGAAGTAACAAGAAGTAGCTGCCAATATTCCATCAAAGTTGTTAGCTGCTAGTGCCCACTCCTCGAAAGAACTATTAATAATCTCTACTTTGGTATACTGGCGACAATTCTCCCGAGCTAACTGACAAAAATCTGGATTGGGTTCGAGAGATGTTAGGTTAAAACCTAATTTAGCAAAAGGTAAGGTTGCAGTACCAGGACCGCAGCCTATTTCTAGAATAGTTGCCGAATCGGGCATTTTTGCTAATTCTACAACGCGATCGATTAATATTTGAGGATATTTGGGTCTTATCTGTTGATAAGTTTTGGCAACAGAAGAGTACCACGTTTTTTTTACTGCTAAATCTTTATTCGAGATATCCATCTTCCAATATTTCATGATTAGCGCGACGAAATTAGGTATTCTATTCTACAAAGAGAATAGTAACATCCCAAAATGCCCAATTTAACCTTTACTACAACCAACTTACTAAATAAAATTTCAGGGCGTACCTATTTACTAATTGCTATTCTTATTTTTGCTGCTTCTAACTCCGTAACTCGTCGCTTGACGGAAATAGGCGCAGCAAATTTAATTGAGGGCAGAAACGCTATTTCTTTTTGTAATGTTTTATTTGTGGGTAATCTCTGTGCTTTACTGGCATTGGTTGCTATTTACAGTAAGGAATTGAATTTTCGGGCTTTGAGAAGACTATCTTTCCTAGATTGGATGGGATTGATAGCTATAGCTACTTTATCAGGTGCCCTAGCCCCGTCACTTATTTTTATTGCCCTCGAGCAAACAGCAGTTAATAATGTAGTACTAATAGGTAGAATTGAGCCTCCTTTAGCTTTAGCTCTATCTATTTTTATTCTCAAAGACAGAGTTAATATTTGGGTGATAACAGGAGCAATTACTTCATTTGTTGGTGTAGCTTTAACCGTCGTGTTACAGACTCCGAGCGAGAATATGGTAGAAATGGCAGGATTTAGTATTGGAAGAGGAGAGTTAATGGCAATAGGAGGCGCGATCGCCCTAGCTATTTCTACTATTATTAGTAAGGTTTCCCTGCATCAAATCCCTTTAGGTATTTTCACGGTTTTTCGTACAGCTACGGGAACAGTTATTTTCTTTGTAGTTGTGATTAAATTATTTGGTGCGATGCATTTTATCGATGTCTTTTCTCCTTTTGTTTGGCAATGGATGTTAATTTATGGGGCGGTAATTGTAGTGGGCGGGCAACTCGCCTGGTTTAAAGGTTTAAAAACTACTAATGCTGCGGATGTTTCTTTGGCTAGTTCAATTAGTCCAGTAGCGGGGATTTTAGCTGCTTACTTTATTCTGGGTGAGGCTCCGACTATGGCTCAATATATCGGTGGTAGTGTAATTATTCTGGGAATTATTCTCAATCAAATTGGCGTATCTCAACAGCAGACAGACACCGAGCCCCAAAAAAATCAGGATATGGAAGTAGGCTTCAAAGGGATTTAAAGTAGTTATTAGTCAATCTATTACTTTTAGTTTTATGGCAATTACTCAATGTCTGCATACGGCTATTTTAGTTACTGATTTAGCTAAAGCTGAAAATTTTTATAGTCATATCTTGGGTTTATCTCCAGCAAAAGAGCGATCGCTAAAATTTCCTGGAAGCTGGTATCAAGTAGGAGAATATCAACTACATTTAATTGTTAATCCTGATTTTACCAACCAAGTATTCAATCGAGATAAATGGGGGCGTAATCCTCATTTTGCCCTAGCAACGGATAATTTGGCGGAAGTCATAGCTAACTTACAAAGTCATGGCTATCCAGTGCAAATGAGCGCATCTGGTCGTTCTGCATTTTTTACTAAAGATCCAGACGGTAATATTCTGGAAATCAGCCAAATTTAATTTTTTTCTTCAATATTCATGTCTCAAGAAGTATGGAAACAACGGCAAATAATTACTTGGAGTCAAATTCTACTTGATAGTTTCTCGAATCTATTTGGTTCAGAACTAATATCTAGAAAAGGTTCGGTTAACGAACAAGCAAAATCTCTATTTTTTGCTCCTTTTGTAGTTGTTTCCCATGGTACAGAAACCGATCCAATTCTTAATTACGGTAATCAAAGAGCTTTAAAACTTTGGGAGATGAGTTGGTCAGATTTTACTCAAACTCCGTCCCGTTTAACTGCCGAACCAATAAATAGATTAGAAAGGCAGAAAATGCTACAACAAGCAGCTACCAAAGGCTATATAGATAATTATTCTGGAGTGAGGATTTCCAGTACTGGTCAAAGATTTGTAATTAACCGAGGAACTATTTGGAATTTAATTGATCGACAGAAAAATTATTGTGGACAAGCTGCTACTTTTTCCCAATGGAAGATAATAGTAGATAAATCTAATTGTTCGTAAGATAGTCAAGAAATGAAGCTAAATTGGCTTAACCTAAACCGATCTTGCCTATTTTTTGCGTTGAGAAAGGTAATACATTAAATGTTTATTCTGTTTATTGGTTCGGGTATAAATACACCGAGAAGATTTGAGATTTTTTAGGCAAATCTGAATCATGGAAATCGGACGATTGAGCCTACGGCTTATCTCCTTGGCAGAAATTCCCTGGGGATGATCCCTAATCACTTGAATGACTTGCTGTGTAGTAGTAAGACCTGGTGTAGCTGTGACAATTCGGATAGACAAATTTGTATCTGTAATAATCTGTCCATCTATAGTTCCCCAATTCTCTGTTTAAATTAACAGTTTTGTAATTAGTTTCTCTATTTTTCTTTAAAGCCTCTTTAGTACCTTTATACCTGGGGAAGAACTTCTGCCGTGCACTACTAGTGAGATGACCGAAGAGGGAATCAACAACTTCCACTATCTACTTCTCGTTACTTAAGCTGGCTGATGAGAGCTCGGGAAAGACAGATCTTTCTACCTCCTGATAGCGAACTTCTATCTCTCCGTTCCGGTAGGTAGCGACCGTTGTTTTTAACCACTCTTCATCATTAGGTTGAGAAAATAAGGGCTTAAAATGACTGCCACGGGACTCATTTCGGAGCAGTGCCGAGCGAGTAATCACTTGAGCCAGAAGTAAAGAATTATGGAGGTCACGCAACTTCACGATTGATTGAATCGAAGAAACAGAGGCAGCTCTAATTCTTTTGATTCGCCAATCAAGCATTTGTAAATAGTGCTCTGCCTCGGTCAGTTCACTATTATCACGAACCACGCCCACATAACGTTCCATGATGCTACCGAGATCGTCCACCAGGGTGGTCAAATTCTCACTGCCCCTCTTGTCTAGAAGACTTACCTGCAACTGCTCTTCAGCCTGGCGACCCTCTTCACACACTTGTTCGGGCACTGACTTGATAAAGGGTAAGAATTGGAAATAGTGGGGAAGGGAAATTTCCGCTACTCTCCAGGCACTATAGGCGCAGGCCAAAAGTGCATTACCACCGAGACGATTGGCTCCATGAAACTCATGCTCGCACTCGCCCACAGCAAAGAGACCCGGCAGAGAAGACATACCGTTTTCGTCGACTAGTATCCCTCCCATCGAGAAATGAGCACTTGGTCTCACGGCGATGGAACTAGTGGGAGGTTGGCTCCGCAGCAATCGTTCCCGTAGCTCCATGGGAACTGGGCTAATGTCGAGATAGAATTTTTGGCATTGTCCTTGTGTGACCAGATTGTGCATGGTTCGGGCAATAATATCTCTCGGAGCCAGATTTCCAAAAGAGGGAGAGAGTTCCTCCATAAAGTACCATCTCTTGCCCTCTCGCTTAGCCCACAGCCGAGCCCCGCCACTTCGGAGTGCTTCTGAGAGTAATCTGGTGTGAGAGCCTTGGTCAAAGGTGGTAGTGGGGTGAAACTGGATGAATTCGGCATTGGCGTAGGCTACCCCCTGTCGGAGCAGAGCCCCAGCAGCAGCACCATTAGCTTCAGGGCACGAAGTTGAATACCGATAGAGTGACGCACATCCACCTGTGGCCATGATTACGGCACTAGCTCTGATGGCACTGATAGATTGTTCCCCCTTCATCGGCAGTACGTACACTCCTCGACAATTTCCCTCATGAATAAGCAAGGAGAGAAAATGATATCCTTGGAGGAGGCGCACTCTACCGTTTTCTTTCAATTTGTTGAGTTCGTCTTCTAGTACTCGTAAAAATGCCAGTCCAGAGACATTTACTTTCCGACAAAAGTGGCTTCCACCACCCTTCAAGACGATTAGATTCGAGGTGGTTCGGTTGCGGGGAAATTCCACTCCGAGCTTGAGGAACTCCTCTAGGAGAGAAGGTGCCTGGCGACACATTTGAAGTACGGGACGCTGATTGGCCAGCAAGCGTCCTACTTTCACCGTCTCTTCCGCGTGGAGCCTGGGAGAGTCGGCGGTTTGCGACACAACATTCAATCCGCCCACAGCGAGAGCCGTTGCCGAATTGCCGATTCTCCGAGTGGAAAGAAGCTTAACTCTTGTACCTTTTGAGGCCAACTTATAGGCAGAAAACAAGCCAGCCAGACCAGTCCCCACCACAATAACTTCCCTATCCTTGTACATATTACCCTAATGCTGAGTTCGGCTTCTCACGAAATCGAAGTTTAGATTAGCTCTTGCAGCTTAGCTCAAAACAGCAACATCTACAATACTTCTAGGCTATATATCTATATCTGTTAATAAACCTTTTAACAAAAGAAAATGTACGGCAGCAAACAAGAGATTAGGAACTGGCTGCCGATCGCGAGCAGATGAAGCAAGGGTAAGAAGTTCTAGAGCGTTGGCTATATTACGAGAAAGACTTTTATAAAGTGGCGAGGAGTTTAAAAACTCTCGTTCGGTAAAACCCTATGATTCTAATTATAGTAAGACAGTACAATAAGGAAGTAATGAACACAAATACAAAACTATGGCTACCATTGCAGTTATTGACTACGATATGGGAAATCTACACTCTGCTTGTAAGGGATTAGAAAAAGCAGGGGCAAAACCGCAAGTTACAGATTCTCCTCAAGATATAGCCAATGCAGATGCAGTGGTATTGCCAGGAGTAGGTTCATTCGATCCTGCCGTGCAGCATATTAGAAGTCGTAATTTAGAAATACCCATCAAAAAAGCGATCGCTAGTGGTAAGCCTTTTTTAGGTATATGTTTGGGACTACAAATTTTATTCGATGGTTCAGAAGAAGGGCAAGAACCAGGCTTAGGTATTATACCTGGTATGGTGCGCCGTTTTCGCTCAGAGCCAGGAATTACCATTCCTCATATGGGTTGGAATCAATTAGAGTTCGTTCAACCTCATCTTGCTCTATGGCAGCAGTTAAACTCTAACCCCTATGTGTATTTTGTTCATTCGTATTACGTAGAACCTAGCGATCCTCAAGTTAATTCCGCGATGGTAACTCACGGCTCTCAACGGGTAACTGCTGCGATCGCTCGTGATAATATCATGGCAGTTCAGTTTCACCCCGAAAAATCTGCTGATGATGGACTGCAAATCTTAGCCAATTTTGTCACTTCGATTAAGAGTAAAGTATCTGTTTAATTATTAAAAAATCACAGCGATAAAGAATTTGTTTTGCTATTTTGGATTGAACAAGGCCGATCTAGCTTAAGCTATGCAATCTAGTTTTCCCAATGTCAACAAAAAAAAAATTTTAATTGTTGACGATCGAATCGAACAGGTGAAGGTTCTACGCTTTACTTTAGAACGTAAAGGTTATCAAATTGAGCATAGTCTAGATGGAGAGACAGGAATACAATTAGCACATTCGATACTCCCAGATTTGATTCTGTTAGATATCAATATGCCTAAACTTGATGGTTATCAGGTTTGCCATCATTTAAAATCTCATCAACAAACCAAAGAAATTCCGATTATTTTTTTGACTGCTGCCAATGATGTTGACTTTAAAGTCAAAGGTTTAGAATTGGGAGGAGTAGACTATGTAACTAAGCCTTTTGAGTTTAAAGAAATATTAGCCCGAATACACAGACAACTGGAAGTCAGCGAATTGCAAAAGCAGTTAAAACAGAAAAATGAGCTTTTACAACAAGAAATTAACCAATGCAATCAAACAGAAAAAAATTTATATTTAGCCAATCAACAACTCAAACAATTAGTCATAACCGATAGTTTAACAAAAGTAGCTAATCGCCTACGGTTCGATCGATATTTGAGCCAAGAATGGAAAAGACTGACTAGAGAAAAAGCACCTTTAGGATTGATTCTCTGCGATGTCGATTATTTTAAACTCTACAACGATCGATACGGACATCAAGCAGGAGATGAATGTCTGACTAAAGTGGCTCAAGCTATTAATCGTGCAGTTCAACGTCCTGCCGATCTAGTTGCTCGTTATGGCGGAGAAGAGTTTGCCGTGATTGTACCTAATACCGATGCAGAAGGAACAACTTATATCGCTCACAAAATTAAGGTAGCAGTAGGAAGTCTAGCTATTAGACACGAGTTATCTGACGTTAGCGATTATGTTACTCTCAGTCAAGGAGTTACTAATATTGTCCCTTCCCACAACATACAAGCGGAGAGTTTAATTACCGTAGCAGATTTAGCATTGTATGATGCTAAGAAACAAGGTCGCAATCGTATTGTCTTTCATCCTTATTCTGGTGAAGTTAAAAACCAAAGTTATGGTTAGATAAGGTATCAGAAAAATTAGGAGCCAGATTAAATAATTTTTCTAGAGCGATCGCTTGAGCTATGGGCATTTGTCCGTAAGTAAACACCCAAGGCAAGTCTGAAGGTATTTGCGAACAAAACCAATCTAAAATATAAGAACTACCATAAATAATTAATCCTTGAATTTTGTTGGCTGCTATTAGTTGTTGATAAATCTTTTGTGTTTGGGGTGTAAAACCAGCACTGCCCCGAAAAGGATTGCCCCGAATGAATACCTGTAACAAAGTATCTCTGGTATCTAACTGCACACCTGCTAGAGTCTGGCGAGCGACTATTTGCAATTGATAGCCTAATTTTTTGGGTATGGCTACTGCTGGGGTATGAATATCGAGAAAATTGCAATTAAGAACATCGTCGATCGCAATTAAATTACGCACGGGTTGAGCTTGTGGAGGTTGGAGAGGAATATTCCCCCCTACTTTTAGAGAATCGCGCAGAATTGATTCGGTAATTTTAGTTGCTTCAGGGTCAAATAACTCAAATAAAGAATTAGGAGGAGAGAAAACTACTTTTTCTTTTGCTTGCCAAATTCTAGCAACAGACCGATCGATTCTAGTTTCACTAATACGTCCCGATTTTACTGCCTTATAAATAGAGTCGATCGCCTTTTCAGGATTATCGGGCATCAGGAGAACATCTACTCCTGCTTCTACTGCCATAACTGCTATTTCTTCTGGAGGAGCATATTTAGTCATGCTACCCATAATTAAAGCATCGGTGACAATTATGCCTTCAAATCCTAATTGTTGTCGTAGTTTACCATTAAGGATCGAGTTAGAAAGAGTTACTGGATATTGACAATCCCAAGCAGGAATTGATAAATGCGCTGTCATTACGCTATCTACCCCTGTAGCGAGCGCTTGTTTAAAAGGAGGTAATTCTATTTGAGCCAAACGCTCGTCAGAATGAAGTAATGTAGGTAAATTTAAATGAGAATCCGTAACCGTATCTCCATGTCCGGGAAAGTGTTTGGCTGTGGTTAAAACTGGATATTGCTTTGCTCCCTCAATAAAAGCGGTAGCCAGGTTACTAACTATTGTTGGCGTATCCCCAAAAGCCCGAATATTAATCACGGGATTGGCTGGATTATTGTTCACATCGACTACAGGGGCAAGTATCCAGTTAATTCCCACTGTTAAAGCTTCTTTAGCGGTAATTTCTCCCATTTTTAGGGCATATTCTCGAGCTAAACTCAGATTTTTAGCTGCTATTGCCGATAATGCCATTGGTGGGGGAAACCAACTAGCACCACTAAACCTCTGTCCTACTCCTTCTTCGATATCAGCAGCGATCAGTAGAGGAGTTGTCGACCAAGATTGCAGTTGTCGCGATCGCATTAGTAGTTCGGCAGAACTTCCTCCTAAAAGGATAACCCCACCCAAATTTAAATTTTCTAACCATCGCTGCAATTGATGATTGGGAACTTCCCACTCAGGATAGCGTATTTGAGCATCAAACAAATAACCAGAAGCACGGACTACGATCGTTTGTCCGATTTTTTCTTTGAGAGAGAATTGTTGCCAATTAGGTAATAATTTGGTCACGGGGTTAATCCCAAAGTAGTTAATTTAACTTTGTGAGCGAGAAGTCCCCCGATTACCTCTGCGGGATGAAAGCGAACTTGACAATTTAGATAGAGAATCTTCATATAACAAAGGTTTCAGGGGTTGTACAATACCTTTGTACGTAAAATCTAGCTGTAAATTGCTGTAACTTCGTACAAAGCCGTACCTTGACAACTTGGAATATGGGGTTCGACAAAGAAGTTTTGTCGGTAAAATTCCAAACGTATGAAGGAAATAAGTATCTTTGATACGTTAGTACCCAGGGACTCTGGGGGAAAGAAATTGTCTGTCAAGTCGAGCGAGCGGGTGCGGAACAAGGGATCGCACCATTCGAGTCGAGCGTCGATCTGTCGGGGGTACATGGTAGCTGCTGTGTATCTAGATAAGTGGTGAACCAGTGCGGTCTTGGGGGTTTCCCCCATGAGCAACTGGTGAACCCGAAGGGCGTAGGGCAGAAATGCCTTATCGCGAGGTAAGGAAGCCCGCGATAAATCGCGGGAGGATGTCACTGTGTTAATTCACTCCTCGGCAATTTCGGTAACTTTTTCCTTTTGTTGACGGTCTTGACTGATTGTGTTGAGTAGATTTAACATTCGATCGCCCCTTTCTAGAGAAGTATCTTCTTTAAAGATGATTTCTGGAGTACGACGCAGACGAATGCGATGACCTAATTCTCTACGGACAAAAGCAGTAGAAGCTTTTAACCCTTCCATAGTTTCTTTTTTTGCTAATTCTGTCCCGTAGATACTGACAAAAATGGTAGCGTGTTGTAGATCGCCAGACAAATCTATATCCGTAATACTGACCATTCCCGAACCCACGCGGTCGTCTTTAATACCATTTAATAACATCTGACTAACTTCTCGCTTGATTAATGCAGATACGCGAGAAACACGACGGCTATTAGCCATAATCTTTGCCTCCCCTCAATTTTCAACTAAAACTTTAACCCAACTAGTACCACCAAAACTTGCAATGTAGTAGCTTCTATTCTAAATTACTTTGTCTAAAAAAACATAAGTAGCATCAGTCTTTAGTTTCAATAAGCGCTTCGGCGAAGCCTGACAGCGAAGCTAACGAGGTAAAATATCCTAGATAGAAAAACTGAGCTATGGAGATAGGAAAAAATGGCTATCTGGGTAAATGAGCAAATCGATCCCTGTGGAATTATCTATTCTTGTATTGCTTGCCAAAATGAAATTGCAGCCAGAGATTGTCACGACAATTGGCAAAATAGTTTAACAGAGAAGCAAAAACAGTCTGGGTGGATAGCCCGTCTGCGTACTGTTGAATCTTGGGATGAAGTACCGGTAAATGCTCTTAAATTAAATTGTTAGAAATTGGGTTATTATTCTGGCTAATTTTCATCATCGGGCATAATCGCGCCTTGAAGCATTGCTTTATTTAAAACTGCTTCTTTTAAATTAGCCTCTTTTAAATTGGCTCCTCTAAGATCTGCTTTAGTTAAATTAGCTCCCCTTAAATTAGCCGATCGTAGGTTAGATCCTCTTAAATTAGCCTCTTTTAAATTAGCTCCTCGAAGATCTGCTTTAGTTAAATTAGCTCCAATTAAGCTAGCATAGCTAAGATTAGCCCAACGAAAATCAGTGTTAATAAGTTTAGCTTCACTGAGATTAGCCTGAAATAAATAACTTCTGCTAAGATGAGTAGCGATCGCTTTAACTCGATAAAGATTGGTTTGGTAGAGAAATGCTCCTAATAACTCCGCTTCGTAAAGATTAGCATCGCTCAAATCAGCTTGGTTAAGATTAGCCTCGACTAAATCCGCTTCGCTTACATTAGTACGATTCAGCTTAGCACTAGTTAAATTAGCCCTACGCAAATTAACCTTCCGCATCGAAGTACCAATCAAGTTAGCTTGAGTTAAGTTAGCCCCGCAACAGTTAGCATCTCTTAAATCGGCTCCAATTAAGTTAGCATTACTCAAATCTACATCCATTAAATATGCTTCTCTAAGATCGGCATTACTCAAATTAGCTTGAATCAAATTAGCATCAATTAATTCTGCTTGTTGTAGATTAGCACAACTGAGATTTGCTTCGGTTAAATCCGCATTGCCAAGATTAGCTCGATAAAGATTAGCCGTTGCTAGATCGACTTTTTCTAAATTAATTTTAGTAAGATTTGCTCCTCTTAAATCTGGTGTGATTTGACTATGATTATTTCTCCACTCTATCCAGCGGTCAGAACCTTGTTTTAATTGCCTTAAATGCTCTACTTTTACCATGAAGCCATTTTGTACCCTATTCTATCTATTCTCTATTTAGTTTATTGTGATATATATTCTAATGGCTTTCACATCTTATCTTACGGTTTTGTTGAGTTATAGTGCAGGTGTAAATGTATTTAAAACATTACCAATCGATCTTGTATATTTTCTTGATTGAAAAGCTCGTTATATTTACAAAGCAAGCGCAAAAATCGTTAGACATATAAATATTTTTGATTCTCTCTCCATAAGTCCTCGATCGATAAACAATAAAATTAATGTTAGACAGTGTCAAAAGATACTACCAATGACCAATAATGTTTCCTCAATCGACAATCACTTATATAAACTAGCAATATTAACCGCTAATCTTTTGGCGATTATCTCTATCACTCCTGTAGGTTTGGCACAAACAACTACAGAGACAGATTACTTAACAGCACAACAAGCTACCAAAAATATAGAAATTGAGAGTGTTACTCATAATGGAATAGATCGAGCTTTAAATCCAGGAGAAATTTTAACCCTTACTATGAAAGGAACTACTGGAGTACAAGCTTCATTTTTAATAATTGGGGATAAACATCGTGTTAGAGAAATAACTGCCAAAGAGATAGCACCTGGAACTTACCAAAGTAAGATACCTATTTCAACCAAAGAGCGCATCGTGGAAGGAGCCGTTGTCGGCAGACTACAGCGCGGAAAACAGGTTGTTTATAGTGCTGCCTCCCAAGCCTTTACTTACAGCAGGAACATAGCTCGTACCCCCGCTATTGTATCTCCATCGTCACCAGCCAATAATTCTTCGGCTTCTTTTCAACCCAGATCGTTAACAGCAACAAACAATAAAAGCTTACGTCCCCAATTTACTAGCCATAGTAATGGAGACGCGATCGACAATAATGGATTTGTGATTCAAGGTCAAACTCAACCCCATGCCAAGGTAAAAATTACCGTAACTTCTAAACTATCTTTAATCGGCGAATTAATTGAATTACAAGGAGATACCTTGCTCGATCGAACAATACAAGCCAACTCTCAGGGAATTTTTCAGCTAGAAATTCCTCCAATCAATACTGCTCCCTCGGGATTGAAATATTTTATTAGCGCAGTAGCAATCGCCAATAGTCAAATTAGTGAACCTACTCAACTTACTCTAATTCAACCTTAATTTGTATTAAAGATACTGGCAGATAATTTTAGTCCCAAGTTTAGCTAAACTAATGTAACCGTTCACTCCCCCCTTTGAAGCGCAATCGCTCATGAATCTGCAAAATTTCGCTAATTTCTTGTAGACTGAGTCCTAGACGTTGAGAACGTTTGATAAATGCCAGTCGGGCGATCGCCTCTGGTGTAAAAAGGCGAAATCCCCCTTCTGTCCTCTCTGCTACTTCAATTAAGCCTAATTCCCTAAAACTATAACTACGTACGCGTACGCGTACGCGACTACCGAAGGTCAGCGACTACCGAAGGTCTCTCCAAATTTATATAATCCTCGATCGCCATCCGAAATTCACTTTTTTGCTTGACTCCTTTTATTTGTTTGAGCATTTCTCGCTCGCGGAAAAACTGAACAGTGGGCGTGCCTGTAACTTGTCCCATTTGCGCGATTTCTGGGTCTTCGGTGATATCAATTTCGACAAAGTGAATCTTACCCTCATACTCATCTACTACTTTATTGAGAATAGGAGTAAGGGTTTTACAAGGACCACAAGTAGGAGATACGTATTTAACTATTAACAGGCGATCGCTTTCGTGGAATAATTTTCTCAGAGCATAACCGCCATAATGACGAGTAGCATTGATATCAAAACTAGTTTCTGTATCCGCTTCGGTTTTTGTTTCGCTGACCTCTTCTTCAGTTTTACTGGTTTCTGATGGTGATGCTTGGTGATATTCAGTAATTAGCTCGTGTTCTGATAACCATCTTTCTGCTGATAAGGCTGCCATACAACCCGTACCTGCTGCACTAATAGCTTGACGGTATTCACGGTCTTGGACATCACCAGCAGCATATACGCCTTTTACAGAAGTTTCTACGGTACCTGGTTTGACAACAATATAACCAACTTCATCTAGTTCTAACTGTCCTTTGAAGAGAGACGTATTCGGATTGTGTCCGATCGCATAAAATAAACCTTTAGCTCTAATTTCTGTTTCTGCTCCAGTTTTAGTGTTGCGTACTCTAATCCCAGTCATGCGGTTATTTTCGCCAAACACATCTACCGCTTCTGTATTCCAGTGAACGGTAACTTTAGGATTGGCTAAAACTCTATCCTGCATCGCTTTAGAGGCTCGCATTTCGTCTCGACGTACCAGTAAATGAACATGAGAACCATATTTAGTTAAATAAACTGCTTCTTCAGCAGCAGAGTCACCACCACCTATAACTACTAATTCTCCTCCGATAAAGATCGGACTTGCGCCATCACAAATAGCACAAGCAGAAATACCATTATTCCAATAAATTTTCTCACTGGGTAATCCTAACTTTTTAGCAGTCGCACCAGTGGCAATAATAATACTATGAGTTTTTAATTCTCTTTCGTCAGAACCTACTGTAAAAGGACGCTGACTTAAATCTATTTCAATAACATCTTCTGTATAACATTCTGTTCCCCAACGTTCCGCCTGTGCTTTCATTCTCGACATTAGTTGAGGTCCTGTAATTCCTTCAGGAAAACCAGGAAAGTTCTCTACTTCTGTAGTAGTCATCAATTGTCCTCCTGGTATTCCTCCAGCTTGTAAACCCTCAAAGACAACTGGTTTAAGATTTGCTCGCGCTGCATAGATAGCAGCCGTATAACCTGCCGGTCCCGAACCAATAATTACTACATTCTCTATTTGGCGATCGCTCATAATACTTATATTGAACTCATAACGACTACGCTTTAATATTTGTATTATAGTAACAATTTTTACTGATGTGCAAGTTCAAAAATTTTCTAATTTTCAGATATTTGAATTTATTATTCTCTCGTAAAAAAAATTATAATTTTCGTACAGACGTTTCGGGGAACGTCCCTCTAAACTCCGAACTCGCTCTATTCCCGATTTCCTACTTCCAACTCTCGACTCTCGGTTTGAAGTAATCGATAGGGGGAATTATTGTATAAAACCATAGTGGTAGTATCGTTATACTCAAAACCAATGTGTTTGTAGAAATTTTGTTGATGAGTAGTAGTTAGATAGACTCTTTCTACCTTATTTACTTGAGGATGACTCAATACAGTTTCTACTAATTTGCCTCCCAACCCAAGTCCACGATATTTGGGGTGAACTACTACGTCCCAAATTGCAGCGCGATAAACACCATCAGAAGTAGCGCGAGCAAAACCAATTAAATATTCCCCATCCCAAATGCTAACTACAGGATTGCTATTGGCGATCGCCGTTTTTAAATCTGATTGTGTTCGTTCTTGTGCCCAAAAAGCTCCCAGTTTAAATAGTTCTTGTAGTTGATAAAAGTCTATTTTCTCTTTTTGAGTGCAAAATTGAATATGGCTGCAATCCATCGTTATTACTGTTTCTCCTTAAATATATAAATGATTTAAGTGTTTTAATAATCTATACGGGAATATTCTTTATTCTGTAATAATTGTGACCATAATTTCTACTACTTTGTCAGCTAATTTGTTGGGATTTGATAACAAATCGATACAGCGTAATACAATTATATTAACAAGCTAGGAGCACAATTTATAAATGTTTCTTCCTACTCCAGATTATCTTGTTTATTTTTTAAATATTGCGATCGGGCGCAGCCTGGCACTGAGCGGTCGCACGAGTATTGTGTATTCTTCTAGATAATTAGAGTAAAAAATAGTCCCCACAATTGCTTATGGGGACAAAACTAGTATGAATTAATTAATCTTGGGAGATTAGGGTTTAAGAAAATAGAGATTAAAGCAGGTATAAAAATAAGAAATTTTCTCTAACACCTTTTGTCTTAACAAAAAATCACCCCAAAAAATCAGCTGTTGTAACCGCAAAATCAGGTCAGTGCAGACTCCGTTATTTTACAGTGTAGGAACTATACTTAGCCGTTAAAAGAATCTTTACCCAAAAACTGGGTTTTGAGAGCATTTAACTCAGTTCCTAGCTCTTGACGAGTAGATTCTTTCAACATATAGCGAAAAACAAACCATCCTGTGTAGCCTATACCCACTAGTTCAAACAAGGGAGCTAGAAGAGGAATATCGTTAATTGAATCAAGGATAGCGAATGCTATTTTAACGGTGATTCCACCAGCCAGGATTAAGCCTATAATCGTTAATGCTTCTTTATTCTTCGAGAAGAAATTACCAATCTCATCGGGTAACTTTACTAAAAACTCTTTTACCTGGTCAATAATCTCTGCTCCTTGCTGCCCTGTATAGCTTTGACTTCTAGTCGCCATCATACCGGGAACGTCAGTATTTAAACCAGTAGCTTGTAATTCTGTTTTTTGCGCTTCAGATTCCATTTTTGAGCACTCCTTTTGTTAGATTGAACATTTTATAACCAGTTAATCAGTAATGAATATAAAGGGGCTGATTAACTTTTGCCCATATTATCAAACACTCTTTCTGGTTTTATTAGACTAATAAAGCAAATATTAGCAGTCTTTCAAAAGTATCATCATGCTCTTAAGGGTAAAAATTTCTATCTTTTTTCTTAACCGAATGAGAAATTAACAGACTACTGTTATATTTCAAGACTCAAACAGGATTTACGGAGAAACCCTGTAGTCAAGGTGGTTAATGCTCACCTTACCATACACATAGCGTAACAAAGTGCATTTTGCGTAAGCTCTATGGAAATTATTCTCTTTTTAGCCATCTGCGGAAGGCAGCAGTGCGCGATCGCCAGACAGCAAAACCAATATTTTTTAGTAAGAAGCGATGGCTGGTTCCCTCTTCTCTCCTGATGTTACATTTTGTTTTGATTGACGACAATAAATCTCGCAAGAATTATTAGGGCTTTCAATTAACTTAACTTTATCTAGTTCTACTCCCAATTCTTTGATAGGATTGGTTAGTAATTGAGCGATATGCAAAGCAATATTTTCCGCTGTGGGTACAACTTCAGCAAAATAAGGAATATCCTTATTGAGGAAAGTATGATCGAAAGGTTCAACGACATACTCGTCAATTACCTGTTGCAAAGCTCCTAAATCGACTATCATACCCGTGCGAGAATCGATTTCCCCTATCACGGAAACTTCTAGATGATAGTTATGTCCATGACCGTTAGGACGAGCGCATTTGCCATAAATATTACTATTTTCTTCCAAGTCGAGATGGGGGAGTGCGAGGCGATGAGCAGCACTAAAATGAGTTTTGACGGTTAAAGATGCTTCCATATTATTTCCTTGATAATCTGCCCAAAGTTCGGGGGTTTCAAAAAGTCTAATTTCAACTAGTGGTAAATGGGGTGCTAACCTATGCCAAATTACTTTAGCTATATTTTCTGTTGTTGGTAAGGTTTGCTGAAATTCTGACCAGACATCATTAAGATAAGCGTAGTTTAATTGACTGGTTACTTCTTCTTTAATGACTCGTTTAACGTCAGATAAGTTTTGTACCATGCCATACTTGTCTATTTCACCAGCAAGGGAGACGTAGAGAACATAGTTATGTCCATGTCCTGGAAAGTTGGCACAAGCACCAAAATACTGCTTATTTTTTGCTTCATCCCATTCCGATAACCAATAGCGATGACTGGCGGAAAATTGGGCTCGACGATTGATTATGCAATCCATAAAGATTGAAATAGAAATGAATGTAAAGTTTAGTAAAGATATCTTTTTCTAGGATAGACTAATTTCGGTAATAGTTGCTTAAAAACTAAGTAGCAAGTAACGAGTAGCCAGTAGCAAGTAAAGAAATTTAATTTGACTGGGACAAAATACTCAAAGGGATTGAGAGATAACTTTTTAGTGTTGCATAATGAAAAAATAATTCATTGTAACCAAGTATTAGCTAACGGCTACTAGCTAATAGCTAAGGGCTTTTTAAGTACACTATGCTCTTAAAAGTATTTACTTTCTCTTTAACCAGCTTTTTAGTAATCTATGTCCTCAGAGGCTTGGGTATTTTGGGTTTTTTGCCTGGAGGATTTATTTTAGTCTGCTTGCTAATTGCGTTAATTTCTGGTTTGGGTTGGGGCATTCAAAAAACCAGAAGATTTTAAACTGAAAGCGCTCGCCAAGTGCCCGACTTTAGTAAACCGCCCTAAGTTCAAGCAGAAGAAATTTCTTTGTAAAAAAAACTCAAAAATTTGCACCCAGTCTGATTCTATCTCTTACTATTACAGGAAATCGAGAAGGAGAACACTATGGCTACGTCTACCAAAACCTATGTATGTAATGTTTGTGGCTATGAATACGATCCCGAAGTAGGAGATCCAGATAATGGTATCGAACCTGGTACTGCTTTTGAAGATTTACCCGAAGATTGGGTTTGTCCTGTTTGTGGTGCAGAAAAAGATGATTTTGAAGCGGAGTAAGATTTGAGAAGAATTCAGAAATCTAGGAGTTCAGAAGTCAGGAAACACATAGGATGCTATGTCTATCCAGAAGTTGAGCAAAATTCAGATTCTGAAATGCTTTGACTTCTGTAACTTCTTTACTTAAGAGCTTATGATGAAAAAATATAGACATCAGATAAAACTTCCTTGACTAATAATTGTTTAAAAGTGGTTGTTATTGGCGGTGGTGCAGCAGGTTTTTTTGGGGCGATCGCTATTCGGGAAGCTGATACTTCTGTTCGAGTTACTTTACTAGAAGCAGCCCGTAAACCTCTAGCTAAAGTGCTTATTTCTGGTGGGGGTAGATGTAATGTTACTCATCATTGTTTCGATCCCGCTCAATTAGTGCAGTATTATCCTAGAGGTGGTAAAGCTTTGCGATCGGCTTTTACTCGCTTTCAGCCTCAAGATACCATAGCTTGGTTTAACTCTCGCGGAGTTAAGCTAAAAACAGAGGCTGATGGCAGGATGTTTCCGACTACCGACGACTCAGGTACGATTATCAACTGTTTAATGACAGCAGCAGAGAAAGCAGAGGTAAGATTGCGGACTGGAGTTGTAGTTAAAAATATAATAAACCTCTCTTCTAACCCTTCTCCTAGTAGAGAAAAAGGTTTTCAAATTGAGTTAAAAAATGGAGAAACAATGCCATGCGATCGCCTTTTAATTGCAACGGGAAGTAATCCTTTAGGTTATCGTTGGGCAAAGAGTTTAGGACATACCATCGAACCTCCCGTACCTTCTCTCTTTACTTTTAATATTAAAGATGTTCGTTTACAAAATTTGGCAGGAATTAGTGTAAAAAATACCCGCGTTCGTTTGTTAGGAACTGGCAAAGAAAAGTTAGAACAAACAGGGGCTTTACTTATTACTCATTGGGGACTTAGTGGCCCTGCTATTCTTAAGTTATCAGCTTGGGGAGCGAGAATATTATATGACAACAATTATCATCTTTCTTTAGAAATAAATTGGCTGCCTGAATATAATCAAGAAACCTTAAAGCAATTTCTCGAACAAGTAAAATTAGAAAATAATCGCAAGCAAATATATAGTTATTGTCCCGTCAAATTGCCTAAAAGATTATGGCAAAGCTTAGTTAATTTTGTGAAAATTTCACCCCAAAAAAATTGGATAGAGATAAGTAAAAAAGAACTAAATAAATTAGTCAGAGAATTAATTCAAGGACAATATAAAATTACGGGTAAAGGAATATTTAAAGAAGAGTTTGTCACTTGTGGCGGAGTAAACCTCAAAGAAATTAATTTTAAGACTATGGAAAGTAAAATTTGTCCTGGAGTTTACTTTGCTGGCGAAATTTTAGATATTGATGGTGTAACGGGTGGGTTTAATTTTCAAAGTGCTTGGACAACTGGATGGTTAGCAGGAAACGCTATAGGAAATTTATCTTAAGATAATATCAATAATATTATTTATTCAAGGTCATAGGAAAATATTTAATGCAACTGGGCATAAAATCCGAGCAAAACCAAACGACAAAAATACTAGCAACTATCGAAAATTATTTACAAGAAGTAGTAGCACCTCAAGCAGCACAAATAGATAGAAGTCCAGAAACTCTCAAGCAAGTACTTTTAGGAATGGGCGATCGCTCTCTTCTTGCTTTAAGAGTAGCTCAAAGTTTTGGAGGTGCTGGTTTTACAGAAATAGATTATCGTCATTTCCAAATTTTAATAGCTAGATATTCTGGTGCTTTAGCCTTTTTGCAAACTCAGCATCAAAGTGCTGGTTCGATGCTAGCAGCTAGTAATAATCAAGAACTCAAACAGCACTACCTACCCCATATGAGTACGGGAAAAGTGTTAGTAGGAGTAGGTTTTTCCCAACTACGTCGTCCTGGTAATCCTCTGATGAAAGCACAAGAAGTAGAAGGAGGATACCGATTAGAAGGAAAAGTTCCTTGGATAACTGGTTGGGGATTTTTCGATAATTTTATTATTGGGGCAACCTTACCCGATGGTAGAGAAATTTATGGCATCTTGCCTTTACAACAGCAAGAAACAGAAGGACTAATTACTTTTAGTTCTCCTATGGAATTAATAGCTATGAACTCTACCAATACAGTGAGTGCTAACATCGAAAAATGGCTTTTACCGAATAACCAAGTAGTCGCTATTAAGCCAGCAGGTTCGATACATAAAAGTAGTAAAAAAAATGTACTTCATCATGGCTTTTATGCTTTAGGATGCGCTCAAGCAGGATTGGATATTTTAGAGATTAGTTATCAGAAAAAACGACTTTCTTTTTTACAAGAATCTCATCGATCGCTTCAGCAAGAACTAGACAACTGTCGTCAAGCTATGTTTGCAGCTATTACCGATTGTACCTATCAAAAACAATTACAATTAAGAGCATCAGCAATTAATTTAGCAGGACGTTGCAGTCAAGCAGCAGTTATTTCTGCTAGTGGTGCAGCTAACGATCGAGATCATCCCGCAGGGCGAGTTTATCGAGAAGCATTATTATTTAGTGTTTCTGGACAAACTACAGCGGTAATGGAAGAAACTCTTAAAGGATTAAGTAAAATATCTTAGTTTTAAAAGAGTATTACACATTCCTTTAGAAGGAAATAGCCCTGCAATTCACTGCTTTATTTCATTAATCTTTTAATTTGTTCGATTTTATTTTTATAAGGTGCATATCGCCAATTAAGATCGAACCAAAAATATCTTTGCAAAATGCTTTTATGATGAGAAAAAGTATCGAAACTAGCCTTACCGTGATAGTTACCAATTCCACTATTACCAACGCCACCGAAAGGTAATTCTGGCACACCAACATGCATGATAGTATCGTTAATACAGACACCACCAGAAGAAGTAGAATTGATTACTTTTTGTTGTTTTATTTTGTCTTTACTGAAAATATATAAGGCCAAAGGTTTGGGTCGTTCGTTCACAAAAGCTATAGCTTCTTCTAGATTTGTATATTCGATTATGGGAAGAATCGGGCCAAAAATCTCTTCTTGCATTAAAGGAGCATCAAGAGCAACATTGTCCATTAAAGTCGGAGCAATATAAAGGTCTGCTTCATCAATTTGACCTCCAGTAATAATCTTGCCATCTTGAAGTAAGGCCACTAATCTCTCAAAATGACGCTGGCTAACTATTCGAGCATAATCGGGGCTAGATTGAGGTTCTGTGCCATAAAAATCTTTGATACACTGGTTAATTGTAGTTACTAAATCGTTTTTAATTGTTCGCTCAACCAAGAGATAATCGGGAGCAATACAAGTTTGTCCTGAATTGAGAAACTTACCCCAAGCGATTCTTTTAGCACTCTCTTTTAAATCAATATTGCGCTCGACAATACAAGGACTTTTACCGCCTAATTCTAAAGTAACTGGAGTAAGATTTTTCGCTGCTGCTTCCATAACAATTTGACCGATTTTTGTGCCTCCCGTGAAAAAAATATGGTCAAATTTTTCGGCTAATAATTCTTGACTTATTTCGGCTCCACCTTCAAATATACTGATATATTCGGGAGTGAAAGTTGCTTCGATTATTTTCCTTAAAACTTTGGAGGTGGCAGGAGCTATTTCTGAAGGTTTTAGTACGGCACAATTTCCAGCTGCGATCGCTCCGATTAAAGGATTAATCATTAAAGAAAAGGGATAATTCCAAGGACTAATAATTAAAATACTACCCAAAGGTTCGGGATGAATGCGAGCGGATGCGGGAAATTGATCTATAGGAGTTTTAACTTTTTTGGGTTTAACCCAAGATTTAATATTTTTGCGAGCATATTTTATATCGCTAATAACAGCCATTTCAATATATGCTTCAAATTCTGGCTTGTTGAGGTCTTCTTTTAATGCTTTTAAGATAGCTGGCTCGTGATTTTTAATAGCTGATTCTAGCTTATTTAATTGTTCGATGCGGAAGTTAACATTTTTAGTTTTTCCAGATGCAAAAAATCTTTTTTGTTTTTCGAGAGTTTCTTCGATCGAAGTTGTAATTAACATAATTTAGTTTCCTGCTTGTATAGCTAAAATATTTTAATAAAGCCCCTGCTTGCTTAGTGCTCAACTCAACTAGCAACGGGTTCACTAGGTTGCTCTTGAGGCATACGTTGTCCTGTTATCACCATCTTGAACCCACTAGCAGGAGCAATGAAAAAGCCTCGGCGTTGTGGTTTCACAGGTCGCTTATCAGCCAGTGCCATTTGATAATTTGAGAGGAGCGTTGCCACTACTAGCTTCATTTCAAACATAGCCAATGCTGCCCCAACACAGCGACGGTTCCCTCCACCAAAGGCAAAAAACTCACCAGGAGAGTATTGCCTTTCTAAAAATCGTTCCGGTCTAAACTGCTTTGGTTCTGGATACAAATCCTCCCGCCGATGGGTGAGATAAATACAAGGAAGAAGCGTGGTATCGGTGTCAAACTGATAGTCTCCTAGCTGTAAAGGAGCCTTCAAAATTCGAGGCCAGGTCAGTAATAATGGCGGATAAATGCGCAGTGTCTCCTGGCAAACAGCACTGAGATAAGGTAGCCGAGCAATTTCTGTCGGGTCTGGATTTCCCCTTAGGCAATCGAGTTCTTGCAGTAACTTTTCCCGTACCTGTGGCTGAGAATGAATCCAGTACAAAGCCCAGCATAAGGCAGTGGCTGTGGTTTCATGACCCGCCAGCAGCAGGGTGATCAGTTCATCGCGTAATTCCACATCACTCATTCCCTCACCCTGCTCATCGCGAGCTGAGATCATTAAAGAAAGGATATCGGTGCGCTCGGGGTCGTTGGAAATGCGCCTCTCCTGAATTTCAGCGTAAAGTAGTTGGTCAATTCGCTGCTGCCGACGCAGAAAGCGTCCCCACGGACTCCAAGCCCCTAAATCTTTTCGCAAGAAATTAAAGAACAGCATACTTGCTCGTAAGGGAGAAGCTGTCATATCCATCATTTCTGCTATCAGTTGTCTCAGTTCCTGATAACGAGGTCCTTCATGGAGACCAAATACCGCTTGTAAGATGACTCGCAGACTAATTTCCTGCATGGATTCCCTGACAGAAAAGGGCTGGCCAGTAATCCACTTCCTACTGACTTGTTGGGTGAGGATACAAATTAGCTCCCCATAGGCTCGCATTCGTTCCCCATGAAAGGGTGGCATCAACATCCGTCGCTCACGCTGGTGGCGATCGCCATCCAACAGAAGCAAGGAGTTTTCACCTACAAAGATTTTTCCACTTACATTTCCTCGACCAGAATCAAATAGTTTTGGCTCAGCCGTGAAAATAGCCTGAATTAGTTGTGGATTACTGATAAACACCCCTTGAAATAGAGAGCCCGCACGCACTGTAAAGACATCTCCATAGCTTTGAACAGAGGTTTCCATATAGTCTAAGGGGTCAGCAATCCATTGAATTAGCTGCAACCAAGGAGGAGTTTTTGGACCATCAGGTAATTTCATGAAACACCAGTAATTAAAGCAACTGTAACAATTATCACTCTAGTCTTATCCTGTTAAGAATTGTAACGCAGATAAAATGTAATTATCTTCTTCTTGAGGATAGAGCAAAGTTTTTATATCTCGAAATAATACCAATTCTCAAAAGTTACTGGAGACATAAGAGAATTTATATTAATAAAAAACTTAAAAGCATTACATTAACTTTTAAACTGTTTCTCTACTGCGCTAACTAGCCAATCTCTGGGGACAAAACGAGGTACATTAACTAATAATTGATTACCGATACCACCAGTGACTACAGTAGATTGATTTTTTTCTAAGGCTTTGAGAGCTTCTTTAACTACATCTTCGGCAGGAGTTAAACTACTGTCGTTTTTACTGGCAAAAGATTGAGGAAATTCTGCTTCTCTAAAAAATTGGGATTCGGTTGGTCCCGGACAAACAGCTAAAATATTTACCCCACTATCTTTATTTTCTGCCCACAAAGCTTCGGTGAAATTGAGGACAAAAGCTTTGGTAGCAGCATAGATGGACATATAAGGTAGGGGTTGAAAACCTGCAATGGAAGAGATATTGATAATTCCTCCTCTTCCTCTTTGCTTCATTTCTGGTAAAAATAGTCCTGTCAACTCTACTACCGCAGTAATATTAAGTTGAATCATCTCTATTTGTTTATTGAGCGATCGATCTACAAACGCCCCATAGTCACCAAAACCAGCATTATTAATTAGGAGATCGATAGTTAATCCTTTTTGCGCTACCGTATCGAATACAGATTTTCCCGCTTGGGGAAGAGTTAAGTCTTGAACTATTACTTCTGCATTGATACCAAATTGCTCTTGTAATTGTTGGGCTAACTTGCTAAGTTTATCTTCTGAGCGAGCCACCAATACTACATCGGTCTGTTTTTTTGCTAATTCTTCAGCAAAAGCTGTGCCAATTCCAGAAGAGGCACCAGTAATTAAAGCTGTTGTCATAATTATTACTCTAGTCTTGTCTTGTTAAGAATTGTAACGCAGACAAGATGTAGTTATCTTCTTCTTGAGGATAGAGAAAAGTTTTTATGTCTCGAAATAAATAATAATTGCGATCGCGCAGTGCCAGCTTACGCCGATCGCTTGTTAATAACAAAATCAATCACACCTTTTATCTTATTCATTTTTTATCTTTTAGTTAGGATAAACAATTGCTCAAAACTCAAATATGTCGATATCATCTAAATATTCTTTTTTCTTGGCTGTCACTCTAGCTCTTTATCCTGCTCCTGTTAGAGTAGAAACCCCATCTCAAAATATTGAACCTAATTTAGTCGCACAAAACGATCGATATTCCGATTCAGCTTATGGTAATCTCGAGCGAAAAGATTGGAATGAACTGTACCACGCTCATTATAGATGTCGACAGTTTAATTCTTGTAGCTTAAGTTGGTATAAAGTTCAAAGTACTCTCGGTTTTAAAGGAGAATTAACTAAAGTCTCCAGCAATGAAAACGTTCAGCATTGGATTTGGATTGACCACAAAAGACAAAGAAAACAAGTAAGAGCTACTTTTGTTGGTGGTTACCTGACTAAACTTAAAGGCATTGGTTTTTAGTTAGATTTATCCTTATCTTCTGTTAAATTTGGCTCCAGTCTGTATTCCCCTCGCCCAATTCTTTCGATCGCTTCGCTAACTGATATTCCTAATTCTTGACAATATTGCCTTAGTTGTACCCATGCAGTGTCCGTTACAGCGATATTCCGCTTCTTTTTCGGTTCGCCTCTTGCTGGAACGCTGCCAGAAGACGTAAGATTCGCTAAAGAATTAGGGTGAACTGGCATAGAAATTAATTAATAAAAAAATAATAACCTTCTTGCTAAAGATCTTGAAATAGAGTATTGTCAAGAATAAGAAAAAGTTCGCATCATGTGCGAACCCTAAAAAAGGTATTTCTATTATGGCATCTCAACCTTAGATCGATCGACTTTTAGAACCAGTTCAGCATTTTTAATTTCCCTTTTGAATTAAATTAAACTATTAACTCAACGAAATAAGTCGATCGCCTTTTGCCATTTCTCCAGATGCAGTTAAAATTGCTTCTCTTGCCCAACTATCGGCGGTTAAAATATCTTCTAAACTTGGAGTTTGGGTATTTTGAATGGTAAAGCGATCGCAGACAGTGGCAATTAAACGAGGAATATCTAAAAATTGAATTTTTTCGGCTAAAAATAAGGCTACAGCTTGTTCATTGGCTGCATTGAGTACCGCTGGCATTAAACCACCAGCCCTACCCGCAGCATAGGCTAGTTGCATACAAGGATACTTGTTATGGTCTGGTTCGCGGAAAGTAAGGTTACCAGCTTTAACTAAATCTAACTGCTCCCAATCAGCATAAATTCTTTCGGGCCAAGAAAGAGCATAAAGTAAGGGTAAACGCATATCGGGCCAACCCAACTGAGCTAAAACAGAGGTATCCTGTAATTCTATAAGAGAATGAATAATACTTTGAGGATGAATAACAATATCAATGCGATCGTAGTCTAAACCAAAGAGATAATGAGCTTCAATAACTTCTAACCCTTTATTCATTAAGGTGGCAGAGTCGATGGTAATCTTTTGTCCCATCGACCAATTGGGATGTTTGAGGGCATCTTGAACTGTAACAGAACTTAATTTTTCTACGGGTAAATCGCGGAACGAACCGCCAGAGGCAGTTAAAATGATTCGTCTTAGTCCATCTTTGGGTACACCCTGGAGACACTGAAAGATGGCTGAATGTTCGGAGTCGGCTGGCAGTAATTTAACACCGTGTTTTTCCACTAGAGGCAACACTATAGGCGCACCAGCAATAAGAGTTTCTTTATTAGCCAAAGCAATATCTTTTCCTGCTTTAATAGCTGCAATAGTTGGTAATAAACCAGCACAGCCCACAATACCCGTAACTACACTTTGGGCATCACCATAACGGGCTACTTCTGCTACTCCTTCCTCTCCTGCTAAAATTTGAGGTGGATTGGGTAAAGGCGCGATCGCTTCTTTTAATTCGGACAGTTTTTCTCGGTAGGAAGTAGCAACGATTTCAGGTTGAAATTGACGTATTTGTTTAGCGAGTAAAGGAATATTGTTTCCTGCTGCCAGTCCCACAACCCGAAATCGATCGGGATGATGATTGACTATATCGAGGGTTTGTGTACCAATAGAACCAGTAGAACCAAGAATAGAAATTGCTTTCACGATACTTTATGTTTATTTTTTATTAAGGATTAATTTTATCTTTACTATAGATTCTTGCTGCACTTTAGTTAAGAGCAAATTTATACTTAAAAGCGCGGTCTTGCAACGCCATTCTTCCAGCCCGAGTGCTGTTTAGCTGCTGAATTTTTTTTATCTGTATAAAAACAACTAAAGATAAATTGTAGATAGTGCCACTATAACTAGAAGGTAATTGTGGATTTGTAGAGACATGAAATTAATTCCAATTCTTAGGTTATTCAAGCAGGCCTTTCAAGAATGGCAGAAAGATAAGGTATCTCGTTTAGCTGCTGCCCTAGCTTATTACACGGTATTTTCCGTCGCACCTCTATTAATAATTGCGATCGCGATCGCTGGAGCAGTTTTTGGTAAAAGTGCTGCGGAAGGTCAACTTATGAGTCAATTAGAGGGGTTAGTAGGAAATGAAGCGAGCGGTGTGATTGAAATAGCCTTAAAAAATGCTAGTCAACCAGGAACAGGGAGCATAGCTTCATTAATTAGTATTGGGGTACTATTAATTGGTGCCTCGGGAGTATTCGCTCAATTGCAGGATGCACTCAATACCGTATGGAACGTTCAACCCAAGCCAGGGAGAGGAGTTGGGGGTTTTATTCGCAAGCGTTTATTGTCTTTTTGTATGGTGCTGGCGATCGGCTTTTTATTAATTTTGTCTCTAATAATCAGCACTGTTATATCTACCCTGAGTAAATACAACACAGATTTTTTACCTGGTTCGGATTTCTTATGGTCGCACATTGACTTTTTTGTATCTCTCGGTTTAAGGATTTTTATGTTTGCTTTGATGTATAAATATGTCCCCGATGTCAAAATTGCTTGGAAGGATGTCTTAGTCGGGGCAATAATTACGGCTTTACTATTTTCTTTCGGTCAATTTTTATTAGAACGTTATCTCAGCCAAAGTAGTGCTGCTTCTGCTTATGGTGCTGCTGGTTCTCTAATTGTCTTTCTAGCTTGGGTGTATTATTCAGCCCAAATTATTTTGTTTGGAGCAGAATTTACTCAAGTGTATGCCCATAGATATGGCTCCAAAATTATTCCAGACAAACACGCTCAATGGTTATAGTCTATTTAGCTTTGACATAATTTATCAAAAATTATCTTGATAATGGCGATCGATAATTATAATGAGTTTCTAAATAACCGAGCAATTGGCAAAAATGTAGTATCCTATACAGCATTTTTGATAAACTTAACCTTTTTTTCTTGAAATTTCTGTTCCTGTTTGCCATGATGGTCGGAGAAATTATCATGTCAGTAAATATGGAATTAGTTCAACAATTAACCCAAAACTTAGGAATTAACGAAGATCAGGCTAAAGGTGGCGCGGGACTGATTTTTCAATTAGCTCAACAAAAACTAGGAGATGGAGAATTTGCTCAAGTTGCTAGTGCTGTCCCTGGAGTAAACAACTTAATAAGTTCTGCACCTCAACCTGGTGGTGGCTTGGCTGGAGCAATTGGCGGTTTAGCTGGCGCGTTTGGTGGCGGTGGCAATGTAGCCAATTTAGCAGCTTTAGCTGGTGGTTTCACTCAATTGGGTTTAAATCCAGGTATGGTTGGTCAGTTTGTGCCAGTAATTCTTTCTTTTGCTCAAAAAGAAGTCTAACTTGATGTATGCTATTTATAGCTTTATTTGGCACGTTATTGACCAACTAAGTAAGTAAAAAATAAGTAATGACTAAACACCTTAAATCGGAGCAATTACCAAGCGATGGTAGTTTCCAGATGTATAAAATCCTTGACCAAGCTAATAACCGACTAGACAAGTTAGGGAAGCATGGTAAACGCTGTAAACTGAAACGTACTAATGACAAAGTAGTCCTACAATTCAGTTTTGAGGGTAAACAACGGCAAAAAAGCAATGATTGGTCATTTACCAGGCAAGGTATTAGTGAAGCAGAAAAGATAGCAGCTAGGGTAACTGACTGGTTAACAGCCAATCAATTCTCCATGGAATGGCTAGATAGTCTATTAGGCAAAAGTAAGCCTAGTGAAGAGAAAAAGCAGCTTACCTGTGCTGAGATGATAACTGAGTACAAGGAATATTGGTTTAGGGAAAATAAAGGTTTAAAGCATCCCGATAAATCCTGGTATACACGTTTCCATCACTTAGAAGATACTTTTGCTCCAATTGACAATCCTATTGATGCAAAAATAATTAGACAAGTGATTGAGAAGACAGAAAAGGATACTTCTGTTAGAACTTATGCTTTACAAGCATTAAGGCTATTATTGGAATATTTTTCTATTGCTAATTTTGACAAAGTAATTAATCAATACAAAGGGCAAAATAAGCCTAAAACAAAAAATAAATATATTCCTCATGATAACGAGATAATGACCGTGTATAACTTAGGCTTTGATATTAGTCCTAAATGCCCTAAAAAGTATCGTCATCGTCCTTTACAATGGCGATTCCTATATAGTTTACTAGCTATCTATGGCTTAAGAGTTCATGAGGCTTGGAATATAGCTAATTGGGATAATCCTGTAATACTTAAAGATGGTGACTGGATAGAAGTAGGCTTAGAAGATGAAACGGGCAAAGAAGATACTTTTGTTGAAAAATATAAAGGCAAAAATGAAGTTATTTCAGCTATTACTGACCCAAGCAATAAATTACATATTTTGGCTATCAAGCATAACACAAAAACAGGCTATAGAATGGCTATGCCATTATCTCCAGTAGGACATGATTGGCTAAAGGAGTTTAATTTAATTAATGAGCTAAATTTACCTGACATCAAAGATCCTTTAAAGCTTTATGGTAGTAATCTAGGTAGTTATGTTTGTACATCAGGAGCTTGTGACTGGTTTAGATGGCGCAAATATGGCTTTACTCCTCATGCTTTACGTCATGCTTATAACCATAGAGCGCATCAACAAGGGTTAAATCCAAAATTAATAGCTGATACTTTGGGGCATAGTATTAGCATGAATCAAGGTACTTATTCTAGATCCATGCCTCACAAGAGACAAGTACAGATGATGAAACAAGCTATCGGTCAAGTACAAAATGAACAATCAGAAAACGAAAAATTAAAAGCCGAAATTAAATACTTAAAAGCTGAAAATGAGAAACTAAAAACAGAGCTAAAAATGTATGAAGCTTTAAAAGGCAAATAAAAATATAAGTCAAGTCAAGTGTTCCTATCGGAAGTTCTAACGAACCAAGCACTTGACAGTATACGGCAAGCGGGGAATTCTTTTTTTCTTGGCGGTAGGTGAGGGGGATGTATCTCTTCTAACTGAAATAATGTACACTACCGTGCATACCTGAAATTTTTATTCTGCAAAGGTAGTGTAGACTTTTACCCCGACTTTGTGTAGACCTATTTTCGTAAGCTGAGTAAACGTATTTCAAAAGTATATTACACTTTTATATTACGCTTTTAAATTAAAATACCCTTACTGCATGACTAGAGTGTAGACCTTATCTATACCTCAAACCCTTGATATATAAGGAAACTGTAGACCTATGTACACCTAATAGTGTAGACCTATTCTTCTATATATTCTGTACCTATAAAAAAATCGTGACACGAAAACGTGACACACTTATTAAATATACTCTCACCTCATTAGAGTGTAGACCTTGTGTAGACCTCAAACCCTTACTCTATAAGGAAAGTGCAGATCTATGTACACCTAATTATGTACACCTGTGTAGGCTCATAAGTCCCTATTAAGACTAATTAATCAAATAGAGCTTTAAAGCTGCTGCAAGTTCCGAATTTGGTAGGTGGGTTTATGCCAATAGTAAGAAATTACCAGGTTTGGTTAAACGTAGAGAAGAAGAAAAGAACTGATTTCTGAGCTAGTAGGGGTGTGTATCAAAAACTTATTAAATAAAATTATTAAATAAATCGAGTATAAAATATCACCTAATTTATTAAATAAAATTATTAAATAATTTTTTCACAGATACCCTCCTCTACATAAGTAACTGCTTAAAGTTAATAGCGATCGCTAAACGTAAAGCTAGCAGTAAAATCTCCGTCAATGTTAAAAGCCAACTCAGACCGTACTAGTTCAAAGTCTAAAACTGAGTAAGTGAGCATTTTTAAAAAGTGTATTACTCTTTTATATTACGTTTTTAAAATACGCTCACTGCATGACTAGAGTGTAGACCTTATCTATACCTCAAACCCTTGATATATAAGGAAACTGTAGACCCATGTACACTTAATAGTGTAGACCTAAGTGTCTATAAAATAAAAATGTCTGTTACTAACACTATTACTAATACTATTACTATTAGACATTTTTAAAATACGAACAGTGTACACCTAATAGTGTAGACCTTATGTAGACCTAAAACCCTTACTATATAAGGAAAGCGTAGACCTATGTCCACCTAATTATGTACACCTATATCTAAATAATTAAATTAAATAATATATATTACTTTATGCCATCCCAACTCCCGACCTCCACCCCTGATTATAATCATCCCCTCAGGCAGAGCGGCACAGCCGAGTTATTTATATAATGCTTCCCTTTTTTTTAATCGTCAAGGGTGTAAATACGGAAATTTTCAGGTCAGGACGAAACTCCCACTAAAGAATGGTTGATTCCCAGCTAATCTATTCAAATAAAAGCTTTGTACCTATACGCGATACCTATATGGTTTCCCCTATAGAAGTAAAGCTTAGCGGTGGTTCCTATGTCGTTTTATCCCTTTTATTCCTTTTATTGCCTGTGACCTTCTCAACAGAGCATCTGATAGTTGATAGTTCTTGCCATTGCTCAGGTTGCCAATCAAGCTGTTCTTTGTAGGCTGCACC
>JASJDJ010000172.1 GCA_030065635.1 Xenococcaceae cyanobacterium MO_188.B32 | reverse complement strand
GCCGAATTTACCTCGTCGAGGTAAATTCGTCTGAAACCCAGATATATTAAGGATTTAGCTATTTTGAGGTTAAAGGATTGATATATCAGGCTTTCACCCCTTTTTGAACCTAGTTTTTTGTCAAAGTCCCGTTAAAAAAAAACTTCTAAGTGATGTTGTTTTTTTATCAAACTTGGGAAACCTAATGAGTGAGGAGTGATTTAATCCTGATTTTCACGCTGAGTCCTTATTAAAAAATTACTATGTTAGCCAGTTCTTTATACGTTGAGACAGAAGAAAATAATGTTGCTACTATCCAATCTTATGATTTGCAAGAATCAGAAAATAGCTCTAGCTCTGATAAATTAGCCGATGATTTAGTAGAATTAGACTTGGATAATCTCGATCTAGAAAGCAATTCGAGAAGAGGACATCGTCCCACTACCGACTTAGTAAGATTATATTTGCAAGAAATCGGTCGAGTTCCTTTGTTAGAAAGAGATGAAGAAGTTTCTGAAGCACAAAAAGTTCAACGTCACATCCAAATTTTAGAACAGCGTGCAGAAGCTGCAGAAAAAGGCGATCCTCTAATTCAAGAATTTGTCGAGTTGATTAATGTCCACGATCGTTTAGTTTCTCAACTCAGCCATCGTCCGTCAATTACAAGATGGGCAAAAACTGTAGGTATTGAAATAAGCGACTTAAAAGAAGCTTTAGTTATTGGGAAACGTCGTTGGGCAGAGATTATTGGCTGTGATGTCAAAGAATTAGAAACAATTCAAAAACAAGGTATTCGTGCTAAAGACCATATGATTAAAGCGAATCTGCGTTTAGTCGTATCGGTAGCTAAGAAATATCAAAATCGTGGGTTAGAATTACTCGATCTAATTCAAGAAGGAACTTTAGGATTAGAAAGAGCAGTGGAAAAATTCGATCCTACTAAAGGATATCGTTTCAGTACTTATGCTTACTGGTGGATTCGTCAAGGCATTACCAGAGCGATCGCCACTCAAAGCAGAACCATTCGCCTTCCCGTTCATATTACCGAAAAACTTAACAAAATTAAAAAAGCTCAACGCAAAATTTCTCAAGACAAAGGGCGTACTCCCCGCATAGAAGATTTAGCCCAAGAATTGGATATGACTGCGTCTCAAATTAGAGAAGTATTATTACGGGTACCCCGTTCCGTCTCTTTAGAGATTAAGGTAGGAAAAGAAAAAGACACCGAATTAGGAGATTTACTAGAAACAGAAAGTGCTTCTCCTGAAGAAACCTTAATGAGAGAGTCTTTACAAAAAGATTTACACTTTCTCCTATCAGAATTAACCACCCGTGAACGAGAAGTAATTCAGATGCGGTTTGGTTTTGGCGGAGAAAAACCCTATTCTTTAGCAGAAATAGGTCGTTGTCTGGAACTATCTCGCGAGAGAGTAAGACAGATAGAAGCAAAAGCTTTGCAGAAGTTGCGACAACCACGACGCAGAAATTTGGTGCGTGACTATCTCGAATCTTTGACTTGAAGTTTGAGGCGACAAGACAGGAAGAAGGTTAGCTCCCTTCTTCTTTTTTTTTGACTAATTTTTTTTTGACTAATGAATTATTAGAGATATTTTTTAGATAATTTTAGTAAAATACATCTTAATCGCTAATCATCGCTATTTCTCATGGTTAAAACAGTTAAGCCTACTTTGTCTATTGTCGTTCCTACTAGAGAAGGCTTTTCAGATCATTGGTTACAGGAGCTATTAAAAGTTGAAGGAGAAGTAGAGTTTATTTTAGTACATCCTCCTGGTATGAAAAAATACACTGTGGACGATCCTCGTTTGCAACAAATCAATAGTTCTTTTCGGGGGGAAATAATTCAGAGACTTACAGGACTTTTAAATACATCTGGTAAGTATGTTTTGACAATTAATTGCGATGAATATTTAATTCCCAATATTTTAGAAATAGCTGTAAATTATTTCAATAAATTTCCCGATAGTTGGGTTTTAAGGCTAAGTAAAAAAGGATTTAAGTTTGGTGACAAAGCCAGCTTAGAAAGTACTTGGCACAATATTCCTAAGATTGAAGAATTAAAAATATGTGACCGAGAAACTAATTATGATTCGGGTAAATGCATAGTAGAAATTCCTATCGCTCCTCTAGATAAAAAACTCGATCTCCTTTGTCTTTTGCGAAGAAGAAAAGATCATCATGGTGTTCATACAGAAAACTTTGATAAGAAAGTTTGGAAAAACGAAATGTTGCAAGAAACTCTTAAAGAGTTGAGTGAAACTATGGTTCTTGGTGGTCCTTTTAAGTATGTTCCTTTTTGGTGTCTCGATCGCTTGTTAGGATTGTTTATCCAAGCTAAGTTTTTTGAAAAAGGAAAAATTATCGGTCATTTACTACCATTACCCGAACAAATACGTGTTGAAGATAATCCTCCTAACTATAAAAAAAGTAAGAGATTTTATCTAGTCGCTGAAATTCTCTTACTTAAAAAGTTTCCTCAATACGGCTATTTATGGAATCTAATTATCGATCAAATTAGGGGAACTGCATCAAGAGGAGTTAATTTTGTTTTGCGCCGTTCTGGATAAAAATTAACATTTTTTAGTGTATTATTCCCCTCTCCTACAAGAAGAGGGGATATGGAAGAGATTAAACAGGCATACCCAAAATGTCCTCGATTTTCGGCATTTCTTCTAAAGGAATGACCCTACCTTCATCCTCAAAACCTGCAATTTGGTCAAAGTTCAGATAGCGGTATAATTCTCCTGCAAAAGGATCGATTTTCTCTTGGACAATTGCCATATATTCTTCTACTGTGGGAATCTTTCCTAACAAAGCACAGACAGCAGCGAGTTCAGCCGAACCTAAATAAACTCTTGCGTCTTTGCCCATACGGTTATTAAAGTTACGGGTAGAAGTAGAGAAAACAGTTGCACCATCTTCCACACGGGCTTGATTTCCCATACAGAGAGAACAGCCAGGCATTTCCGTCCGTGCGCCAGCAGCAGCAAAGATACCATATACTCCTTCTTCCCTTAGTTGTTTTTCATCCATACGAGTAGGGGGACATATCCATAAACGCCCTTTTACTACTCCTGCACCTTCAAGGATTTTGGCAGCAGCCCGATAGTGTCCGATATTGGTCATGCAGGAACCGATGAACACTTCGTCTATTTTATCTCCCGCACATTCTGACATTAATTTGACATTGTCGGGGTCATTGGGCGCAGCAACGATAGGTTCTTTAATTTCGTTAAGGTTAACTTCGATAATATCTGCATATTCTGCATCTTCATCCGCAGACATTAATTCAGGGTTAGCCAACCACTGTTCCATTTTAGCTACACGACGTATGAGGGTACGGGCATCTTGATAACCGCGGGCTACCATATTTTTGAGTAATGCCACATTCGATCGCAAATATTCTGCTACAGTTTCTTCACTGAGTTTAATGGTACTTCCAGAACAAGAGCGTTCGGCGGTCGCATCGGTAAGTTCAAAGGCTTGTTCTACTTTCAAGTCGGGTAAACCTTCCATTTCCATCACACGCCCATTGAAAACATTTTTCTTATTTTCTTTGGCAACGGTGAGTTTACCTTCTTGAATAGCTACCCAAGGAATAGCGTTAACAATATCTCTTAAGGTTACTCCTGGTTGTAATTCTCCTGTAAAACGAACCAATACAGATTCAGGCAGATCGAGAGGCATTACTCCTAAAGCTGCTGCAAATGCCACTAAACCAGAACCAGCAGGGAAAGAAATACCCAGGGGGAAACGGGTATGGGAGTCACCGCCAGTACCCACAGTATCGGGTAATAACATTCTATTTAGCCAAGAGTGAATAATACCATCTCCAGGACGTAAGGCCACACCACCACGGGTAGAGAAGAAGTCAGGTAATTCTTTATGGGTTTTGATATCTACTGGTTTGGGATAGGCTGCGGTATGGCAAAAGGTTTGCAAGGTTAAGTCGGCATTGAAACCAAGACAAGCTAATTCTTTTAATTCATCTCTGGTCATTGGCCCTGTGGTATCTTGAGAACCAACAGTAGTCATTATAGGTTCGCAGGAAGTCCCTGGGCGCACCCCAGGTAAACCGCAAGCTTTTCCTACCATTTTTTGTGCGAGAGTGAAGCCTTTACCTGTATCTTCAGGCATAGAAGGGCGAACAAACAGAGGAGAAGGTTCTAATCTCAAAGCATGACGGGTTTTATCCGTTAATGCCCTACCAATTAATAAAGGAATGCGTCCACCAGCCCTAACTTCATCTAAAATAGTTTCGGGTTTGAGTGTAAAGGTAGAGATTACTTCTCCAGCTTCGTTAGTAATTTCTCCTTTGTAGGGATAAATAGTAATTACATCCCCCGTATTCATCTGAGAAACATCACACTCGATGGGTAATGCCCCAGAATCTTCCGCAGTATTGAAGAAAATGGGTGCAATCTTACCACCTAAGATGTAGCCACCAGCTTTTTTATTGGGGACAAAAGGAATCTCATGACCAATGTGCCATAAAACCGAGTTAATAGCTGATTTACGAGATGAACCAGTACCGACAACATCGCCAACATAAGCAACGGGATGCCCTTTAGTTTTGAGATGGACAATAGTAGCCAATCCTCCAGGCATTTTGGACTCTAACATGGTCAAAGCATGGAGGGGAATATCGGGGCGAGTAGTAGCGTGGGGTGCGGGGGATAAATCATCGGTGTTGGTTTCCCCTGGTACTTTAAAGACAGTTACGGTAATACTTTCAGGCACTTTAGGACGACCAATAAACCATTCTGCATTCGCCCAAGAATCGATTACTTGTTTGGCGTAGGGGTTAGTATCGGATAATTCTAAAACATCGTTAAAAGCATCAAATACTAATAAAGTTTTGCTTAATGCACTAGCAGCTTCGGCAGCAATACTGGGATCTTTGGATTTGAGTAACCCTACTAAAGAATGAACATTATAACCCCCTACCATTGTGCCTAATAAATCTACTGCACCTTGAGGAGAGATTAAAGGACATTTAATTTCTCCTTTGGCAATTCCTGTAAGAAAACCAGCTTTGACATAAGCTGCTTCGTCTACACCAGGAGGGACTCTATCTCTCAGTAGCATCAAGAGTTCTTCTTTTTCCTCTTCAGGAGGATTTTTCAACATTTCGCAAAGTTGGGAGGTTTGTTCGGCAGTTAGGGGAAGAGGCGGTATCCCCATGGCTTCTCTTTCTGCTTTGTGTTTTCTATATTCTGCTAGCATTTAATGTATCTCCTCTCTATATGTAGATTTATTACAGAGTATCTATTGTCTCATCGATTTCCCTAAATCTTTGTTGGTAGAGAGAACTTTTCTCGGAAATCTGGAAGACGTTAACAATATATCTTTTTCTAATGTATCTATGATTGAATACTTTTGGCTATAGGGTTTTTCAGGATTTGCTGATGAAAATTTTGAGAATTTGGCTTACTGTCATTTGTCCTAACAATATTTTTTTGATGGTAATTGAGTCTGTAAAAACGTAAGGATTCAGGTATCAGAATGAGGGATTAAGGAAAGGCGATCGCGATGACAATAAAATAAATTTTTGGATTTCAATTAAATTAATAAACATGGGAAAAATAAATATTATTAAGCATCTAAATTTTAAATTTTTTCCCCTTACTAAGTCTATAATTACTTTTGAAAATCAGCATAATTTATATCTAAAATTGTTACTTTATTTTAGGCAAAGGTGGCAGTTCATCAGGTTCTAAGGAGATTTCATAACGACTTTTGACAGTACCAGTCTTATTCCAAGGAGGATGCCAGTAAGTTTCTTGAATTACAGCTTTGGTTGTCAACCATTGCAATTTGACTAAACTAAGGTTATTCCGTCCGATAACTTCCGAACCTTCTTGTAACCAACGATTGCGCCATATCCAGTCTATGAGAATAGCGATCGATTTTCGCCATAGGCTGGGCGGAGGCTTAATTTTGCGTGACGATCGTTGCCAAGGTAATGATTTGGCTGGTCTTCTTTTGCACCATTCAATACGATATTGCCAGTCGGGAAGGGAATTTGTTTTGTCTAGATGGGAAAAGTAACTTAGACTATATTTGTTGTTGTCGGTTTGAATATCGTCGAGCAGATTGTAGCCATACTTTCTTACCAAAGTTAGTTAGAATCACAACTACTGAAGCTAATCCTGCCCAGATAAAAGCGTGTATAATCTCTCTCCTAGTCCCTTTTCCTTGGAACAACTGCATATTACCTACTGATGTTATGCAAAAGCTATCATATTGAGATGGATCGAAAGCTTTTAGAACTATACAGTGATTTGAGTATCAAGAATTAATTTGATATCGCATTCCAGGTAACTGAGAAATTAATCCCGTTAGTTCTAATTCAGATAAAGAAGCTAATACAAAACCTGTTTCTAATCCTGTTTGCCGAACAATTGAATCTAAAGAAATAGGTTCAGGAGTAATAACTTTATAGATTTGCTCTAATTTTGGTTCTAAATCTGGTATCGGTAACTGAGGGGATTCTGTTACATCTAACTGGGGCATAGTTCCTAACATTTCTAATAGATGGGTTTCACTTAAAATTAGATGCGCCCCACGATTGAGTAATTCTAAACTACCAAGACATTTTTGATTATCTAAAGTACCAGGCAAAACATACACATCCCGCCCAAATTCATTGGCAAAACGGGATGTAATTAACGCTCCCGATTTTATTGGTGCCTCCATAATGATGACTGCCCGACACAAACCAGCAATAATACGATTGCGAGGGGGGAAATTGGCACTATTTGGTGGTGTTCCCCGGGAATATTCGCTTAAAATTAGTCCTTGCTGCTGAATTTGTTGATAAAGCTGCCGATTATTTGCAGGATAAATTATATCTACTCCCGTGCCTAAAACTGCGATCGTTCTTCCTCCTACTGCAAGACAACTGCGATGGGCTTCTGTATCTATTCCTGCTGCCATGCCTGAAACGATAGTAAAATCATGTTGGGCTAAAGTACTGCTAATTTTTCTCGTCCAGCGTTTACCGTATTCAGTAGGATAGCGTGTACCGACGATCGCGATCGCTTTTTTTACTCCCAAATTTTCGGCTAAGTTAACTTGTCCTCTATAGTGCAAAATGGGCGGAGGACTGGGAATTTCTAGTAATAGGCGGGGATATTCTGATTCTGCTGGTGTCCAAAAGTGAGGATTGTTCCGACTGTATTCTGTTAGGATTTGACTGGGATCGAGGCGCGATCGCTGTTGCTCTATACTAGCAATTAATTTAGTTCCAAAACCCGCTATGGTAATAAACTCTTTACCTGGTGCTGTCCAAGCTAAAGCCATAGTACCAAAGTGTTGTTTAATCCTCTGAAGTAGAATTGCCCCCAGACCATTTATTTGCAACCAAGCCAGCCAATATGCTTTTTCTGGTAACACTTATTTACTGCAATTTAGCTTTTTTATTTGAATAAACTTTGCGTAACCAGATACAAATCCCTGTAAGTGCAAATCCTAAAGTAGGAGAGAAGTCAAAAGGAACACTAGAAACCGAAACAGCCCCTAAAGTAAATGTTCCACTTGCTCGATCTGTACTATCTCCAAAAAAAAGAAAATTAGGCGTTTCGTAGGGATCGAAAGTGAGAGGAGGATCGCTATTTGCTTCATCGTAGTCATAATCTCGCAGCATATTAGATAAAATGAGTGTCGAGTTATTTCTGTCAAATAGTTGATATCCATTACCCTGAATTCTTAGTTCATAACTCGTATTATTATTGATATTAAAATTAGCAGTTTCTCCACTAGTAAAACCACTAGCTGCGCCATCGGTAATACCATCATTTTGAGCAAAAATTCGATCGTCAATATCAAAACCTATCTCAATACCTTTTAGATCCGAACTGATAGCAATGACACTAAATGCTGCACGATTATTGCTAGGATCGTCCACAATAGGATTGACAGCAACATCAAAAAAGATACTATAGCCCCGATCGCGATCTAGAGTGGGAAATGGAGAATTTATGAATGATGATTCTGAAACAAATGATGAGGTAGCAGGATTATAGTTACTATAACCAAAGTATCCATTCCCACTAGAATTACTTTCAATCCGAGTATCTATCAAAATACCATCACTTACTACTGTTCCAGTAGGAGCAGGAAAAACTGGAGAACCTGAAGACTGAATTGCGCCTCGATCTAACCATCCTCGATCTTCTGGGAAACCAGAACCATCGTAAAGTTCAACAGATAAAGCTTGAGCAAGATTAGGTTTACCCATCCAAATTAAACTTAAAGCAAGTAAAGTTATGAAATATTTATTATTCATTAATATAAAAAATAATAAGGCTATACTCGACGAGTATAACCCAATCAATTTTTGATTATATATATAGTGAAATTACTGATAAATAATTGACTATTAATTATTAAAAGACTCTTCTTTCAAATAATTATTAATTAAGCTAATGTGTATTTTTCCCTCCGTGTATTCTTGAATGAAGAAACCATCAAACCCTCTATCGGTCTTTTTTGTTAGTTTTCATACTTTAACCCAACTTACTTGTTTGACAAGCGCGATCGCAACAGATAGATAAACTTTAATTGCTCAGCAGAACGGCTTCATCGACTCTGTTTAAAATGATATATATTGATACTTATGAAAAATATGATACCCGAACGCATAACATTTGAACCACAAATTATGGGTGGTAGAGCTTGTATTAGAGGGATGCGTATCACTGTATCTTTGGTTTTAAGTTTAGTTGCCAATGGCATGAACAATGACGAAATTATTGAAGCTTATCCTTATCTAGAAGTAGAAGATATCCAAGCTTGTTTAAACTATGCTGTATTTCTAGCCAATGAAGAAATTCATCCTTTTACTGAAGTACCAGCATGAAGTTTCTAGCCGATATGGGAGTATCTCTCTTAACAGTCAAAAAATTGAGAGACAACGGATATGATGCTATTCATCTAAGTGAGCAAGGGCTAATGCGAATGCCTGATAACGAGATCCTGGTAAAAGCAAAAATAGAATCAAGAATTATCTTGACTTTCGATTTAGACTTCAGCGATCTTTTGGCTTCCAACCAGAACAATTTACCTAGTGTAATTATTTTTAGATTAAAAACAACTCTTCCTAGCTTTGTTAGTTCAAAATTGTTTACTGTGCTTGCTGAATGCTCTGAAAACTGCTGTAAACTATGGTGCAATTATTATAGTTGAAGATTACCGATATAGGATTCGTAATTTGCCATTAAAATAAAACCCTTGGCAATCGCTATAGATATTAGCAATCTTGCTTGAGTACGATCGCTTTACTTATTCCTATTTAAAAACATTGATATTTTTTCTGCTGCTAATTCTAATATTTTAGGTTCTTTTACTAAAGCAAAACGCACATATCCTTCTCCTGCTTTACCAAAACCAGCCCCAGGAGAAACGGCAACACCAGTTTGGGCTACCAATTTAGTACAAAAATCGATCGATTTATCCTGCCAGGGTTCGGGTAGTTTCGCCCAAATATACATAGTGGCTTCTGGCTTGGTTACTTGCCAACCAATCTTGTTTAAAGCAGTAATAAAAGCATCTCTTCTGGCTTGAAAAGTTGCGACTGTTTTCTCTACCGATACTTGAGAACCAGACAAAGCCGAGATCGCACCATTTAAAATACCTAAATACTGATTAAAATCGACTACTGCTTTAATTTGTCTTAACGCTTTAATTAAATCCTTATTACCGATGGCATAACCAACCCGAAAACCACCCATATTGTAAGACTTAGACATAGTAAAAAACTCGATCGAAACTTGTTTATGAGGATCGGCTTGTAAAATTGACGGGGGTTTTTCTCGATTATCAAACACGATATCTACGTAAGGAAAATCGTGTACCAAAACTAAATTATGTTGACGACAAAAAGCCACTGCTTCTTCAAAGAAAGACAAAGGCGCGATCGCAGTGGTAGGATTATGGGGATAACTCAAGACCATCATTTTTGCTTGAGTTACAACTGAATCGGGAACATCGGCAAAGACTGGTAAAAACTGATTTTCTGCCAATAAAGGCATCGGGTAAATTTGTCCTCCCGCTAAATACACCCCACCCGCATGGGAAGGATAACCAGGATCGAGTAACAGGGCAAAATCTCCAGGATTCAAAATTGCTAAAGGTAGATGTGCCGTTCCTTCCTGAGAACCAATTAACTGCAATACTTCCGTTTCAGGAGCGACAACAATACCAAATCTTTCTGTATACCACTTAGCTGCTGCCTGACGAAAAGCCCTAGTACCGTTATAAAGTAAATATCCGTGAGTCGTGCGATCGCGCAAAGAATTTTCTATAGCTACAATGGTATCCTCGGCAGCAGGAAGATCGGACGAACCTAGAGAAAGATCTATAATTTCTTGTCCTTGAGCCTTAGCTTGAGCCTTGGCTTTATCCATATCTGCAAATACATTAGTAGAGAGAGGTTGTAGACGGTTAGAAAATTGCATACTTAAGTTTTAAATTTTAGGTTTCAGGTTATAAAGGTTAAATCCAATCTTCCTCATTATTGAATTCATCCGTCGGTTGGCTAGATCGATCTTCTCTAGCAGAATCTTCTAGTGATGATGCAGGTTCTCCGTTGCCTTGTTGCCAGCCTTCACGATCGTCATCCTCAAAGTCATCATTTATTGAGGGAATTACTGGTTCTGGTAAGATGTCTTCGGGTTTTTTACCATCGATCTCAACAACAACTAGATCTTCGAGATAACAGGAGAAAATATTGCCTCTAGCATCGCAAATAGTTACCAAGGAACCATGTTTGGGTTTTTCTCTGGGAAATAAATCATTTAAAAAACGCGAAGGAAGAGAAGTTTGCTCTCCCCCCCCATTAATACCCAACCAAATATATTCGTTACCTGTTCTTCTATGTTTGACAATAATTGCCATTAAATTTTTTCCTGGTTTTTATTTCAATGGTAACTTTTGAAGTTTAGCAGTTGCTTCACTGGTAACTGGTAATTGATAACTGTTCACTGTTGTACCTGTGCCCCATGACTGCGGGGATCGTCGCTATTACTACTTGCTGCCGAGACAGGAGCATCAAATTGAGAAACTTGTCCCTTAGAGTAAGTATAGGGTAGAGGATTATTAGCAATTAAAGCATCTAGATCTGCTTCTAAAATAGGGCGAGGTTGTTCGCCGATAGTTTCCGCGATCGCTTCTCCCGAGCGATCTATAAACACAAAATGGGGAATACCATCTACCCGATAACGCAGAATTTCGGGTAACCATTTAGTATTATCGACATTCAGCATGACAAAGTTAACGTCTTGCTTGTATTTTTGTTTGATTTCGGCTAAATCTCCAGCCATTGCCTGACAAGAAGTACACCAGTCGGCATAAAATTCAGTTAAGCTAGGCTTGCCATTAGTAAGAGCAACATCTAGTGGTGTAGATGCTTTTACTTGTGACTCTAAAGACGATGAACTAACTTCTGTTTGTAAACCAAGGAAAAGGGCAACACTGAGGCTAACAGCAGCAATAGCAACTAAAAGGTTGCGAAGAAGATTACCTTTATTAGACTGAGATTCAGATAAATGATCGCTCATTAGTTAAAGTTGGTATATATGTCTTCTTCTATTTTATAAATGAAAAAAAGAGTAACTCTGACTTTTCCGCGCACTACAGTACATATGCCGATTACATATAAATTGGCAAAAGATTTTAATGTTGCTGCAAATATTATCCGCGCCCAAGTTGCACCCAATCAAATAGGCAAGCTAGTCGTGGAACTACAAGGAGATATAGATGAAATCCAAGCAGCGATCGAATGGATGCGAGTACAAGATATTAATGTTTCTTCTGCTAGGGGAGAAATTATTATAGATGAAGATAGCTGTGTAGACTGTGGTTTGTGTACGGGAGTATGCCCCACTCAAGCACTAACTCTCGATCCCGAATCTTTTAAATTAGTTTTCAAGCGATCGCTTTGTGTTGTCTGTGAGCAATGTATCCCTACTTGTCCTGTAAGCGCAATATCCACCAATCTTTGATTTAAAGAGTTTCCCTGTAAGGAAATAGAGAAAAGGTTACAGGAAAAAGCTTAATTTCATCCCATTAGTCATTATGGTTGATTTTTTTAATAACTTATTGTTCTCTAGACAATATATTCCACACGGACATTGTTACCTCTGGCAATCGGGATTGTTATGGTTGCACGTATTATCTGATGTATTTATTGCCCTAGCATATTACTCTATTCCTCTACTGCTAGTTTATTTTGTTCGTCAACGAGAGGATGTTCCTTTCAAAGGGATATTCGTTCTTTTCAGTCTATTTATTTTCAGTTGTGGCACTACTCATATAATGTCAATTTGGACGTTGTGGCATCCTGATTACTGGTTATCGGGTCTAATTAAAGCCATCACGGCTATTATTTCTGTTTATACAGCTTTTGAACTAATTCCTGCTATTCCTCGAGCTTTAGCTTTACGTTCTCCGACTGAATTAGCAGCAGCCAACCAGGCTTTAGAAATAGAAATTGTCAATCGCCAACGCATGGAAGAAACTTTACAAAAAACCAATCAAGAACTGCGAAAATCCAATGAAGAACTAGAACAGTTTGCCTATTTGGCTTCTCACGATTTGCGCGAACCCCTGCGGATGGTAACGAGCTTTACTAAGCTACTGGCTCGACGTTATTCAGCTCGATTAGATGCAGAAGCCGATAAGATAATCGGTTTGGCCGTCGATGGTGCGACTCGCATGGAAGAACTCATTAGAGAAAATATTACAAATAATTTAGGATTGCTATAGTCTTTAGATATATGAAACACTTTTGTTTCCTGAGAATAGGATGCTTGAGGCTCAAAGGAAAAATCAAATATAAGAATATATGAATTCAGTTCAAACTAAACATTCGATCGATATTCTCTTATGTGAAGATAATTTAGGTGACGTTTATATAATTACTGATTTTCTGCAAAATAGCGATCGAGAATACAACCTTCATCATGTAACCAATGGTGAAGCAGCAATAGACTATTTGGAGCAACTGATACTGTTGGCGAAAGCAATCTTGACTGAATTCAGTAGTACTACAGTAACGAAAAATTCTAACTTTAGCCTTTGGTACTACTTTTTGTAAGATTAACTGTAACACATTCGCCAACAGTATCAG
>JASJDJ010000171.1 GCA_030065635.1 Xenococcaceae cyanobacterium MO_188.B32 | reverse complement strand
AATAATAAATTAAAGCTGATAAAACGTAAAGGATTTGGATTTAAAAACTTTGATAATTTTCGGTCAAGAAGTTTATTATCTTTCCACTTTTATAGTTAATTTAGCATAGCCAAATCGGAAGAGCCCAATAATCTCTTCGCCGCTAATACTTTTAAGGCGAGTAGTTTTAATTCCCACATATTCTACCGTACCCAAATAATCGCCGACAATAATAAAATCTCCTAGTTCAAAAGGACGATCGAGCAAAATAGAAAAATAACTAAATAAATCTTGTAATATTCCCTGAGAAGCTAGAGCGATCGCCACACCACCAATTCCTAAGCTAGCTACTACTGCGGAAATATCAAACCCTAGATTATCTAGTAGAAAGACAATACCAATTAGCCAAAAAATAACCCGAATAGCAGGAATTAAAGCATTAATACTTTGCTCAACATTGGCGTTATCTCGATGATAAGTTAGCCAATAAATTTTAATTACATATTCTACTGAAGTTGTCAGTAATCTAAGCGCAAATATGGTAGAAGCAATAATAACTATAACTTCGATAACTCGAGCGAGTATGGGATGCAAAGCTAGATTACCAATGGCTACGTAAATAATCCCAATATAAGCAATAGGAATTAGATTCCGTTCGATAATTCTAATGAGCGCATCATCATAAATATTATCTGTTCTTGCTGCCCATTTTTTGAGACTACGAATGGCAATTTTGTGAAATATTCTGAGCAATAAAAATCCTGTAAATAAAATTACTAAAGCTATAAAATAATCGCTAATCTTATTTGCTAAAATCTGAAGTGACAAAAAATCAAAATCCATAATTACAAGGTGGGATAAACTTAATTTAGTATTATTTTTGTTAATTAATAATGAGATATAAAACTAGAATCTTAGTTGATATTCAACTTTGAATTCACTATTATTAACTTCATTACTAGTCAAATTGTTGATGTAATTAAAAGTCCCCCTAATAGAAGAATCTTGATTAATTTCATAAATACCCTCAACCAAAGGATAAATTCTTAAATAATCTAGACCAATTTTTCTTCCGACACTAACAACCCCATCTTCAAACCGGTTAAATAAACGCCTTTGAATGGGAGCAATTACAAACTGCGTTACGCCTAACTCTAATAATTCTTCGGTATTTTTATTTTGTAACTCTTTGGCAAAGTCAATCAAGCTATTGCCCAATAAACCCAAAATTTCTCCTCGATTACGGGCAGGATTACTAGTAAGTTCTACAGCAGGAGAATTAATAAATTGTCGCTCGCTACCGTCATTTAAAGCAGCTACTTCAATACATTTTGCTAGTTGGTCTAATTGAGCTTGAGTGTAACCTGCTTTTCCTTTTAAACGGGCATTATCGGGTCGGACAGGACAGTAATCTGAGGGGTCTTTCCCCAGACTAGGCAATATTTCTTGTGCTTCTCCGTCGATATCTAGATTAATCCTGATTATATTAGTATTACCAGCTGTAGTAATAGGAGCGGGAATTTCGTTTCTACCTTGGCTTAATTGACGACTACTTACGCCAAACTCTTGGAAGTTAGAAACTTCTGTTTTCAGTTGGATATCTAAATAGGGATTCAAGATTCCTGCTTCAGGATTAAAAACAATTAGATTTTGGTGTCTACGGACTAGGGAAAAGTTATTACTAAGCAAATTTATATATCCTTCTGTAAGTTGAATTGTTCCATCTGCTTGGAGATTAGGAATATCATCTACTCTTCCGTTAAGAGTTAAATCTCCAGCAGCCTCAAATTCATAGAGGGGAGATTGTTGGAATCTTAATTCGTCTAAATTGACCTGAAAATCTTGTAGTTTTATGATTGCACTAGGAGGCTCTTCTATAGTAGGTTCTTGATTGGATGCTTGCTGAATATTTTCGACTACAGCATCTTCAGTTGAAGCATTGTTAGATTTTTTTTCTGGCAGAAAAACTTGACCATTTTCTAGGTTAACTTCTCCACTAATAACTGGGGACAAGGCTGCAGATGTTATGACTACATCTCCTGCTACTTTTCCCTTGTAGAGTTCTTCGATATCTATTTTTCCTGGGGGGAGATTAATAGTGAGATGATTATCTAAATTATCCACAGCATATAAAATTGGCAAACTACCTGTAACAGATAAATCTTTTTCGGCAAATTTTCCCTCTAAAGTTTCAACGGTAACGACTTGGTTATTGATAGTAATTTTACCTGTAGCAACCAGAGGTGATTCAAAATAGGCACTCTTAACCGTAGCCTTGTCTAAGTTTACTTCTCCTTGAGCATCTAAGCCGTAGAGGATTTGTTCTCGCTCTAAATCTATTTTTCCTACCCCTCGTAAATTGGCTGTTCCTTCTCCATCAACCCAAGTTAAATTTTTGGAGGTGAAAACATCTAAAAGGGCAAAAGCTTCTGTTGTTAGTTTGACATCTGCGTAAACTCGATCGCTTATGTCTGGTTGAACGGGATAGGGAATACTAGCATCTATCTGAATATAGGAAGGTTCAGTAGTTTTGAAGGTAAATAAATAATCTGTGTAGTCATATTTACCAGCAATGGTTAGGGGTAAGTTTTGACCGTTAAATGAACCATCAGTAAAATTAATTTGTCCTTCTATGTTGGGCTTAGATAATGTACCTGTTATTGTACCTGCGGTGTTGATTACCCCAGTAAGAGCGATAGGAATATTCGTAAACTTTTCAATGGTATTGACAGTTAGGTTTTGTACCTGATAGTTAGCATTTTGTTGATTAGTCGAGAGTTGCCCATCTAGACTTAAAATCGCATCTTCTACTTGGATGGTGGCAGTGCCGAGATTGACTGTTTCTCCTTGGAATTGACCCTGAACAAGAATTTTGTCCAAAGCAATTTTGGGACTTTCTTTTTTGACTAAACCAAAAAAACCAAGGGGTTTAATACCTTTAACAATATCGACAAAACCTGGTTGAGTGTGCCATTGCCAATTATTCCCCTTTACTTGAAAATTAACTTCTGGATTATTGATAGTGCCATCTAAAGTAATTTCGCCTTGATAACCCCCTTCAATATCTAGTAGGGTTGGTATGTTGCCCGCTTTTTTGCTTTCGGCGAGTGCCTGAATTCTGTTTTCTATATCTCGTAGTAAGTTAAGTTTTTGGGTAATAGATTCATTAACGGTAATAACGGAATTGGGGTCTACGGCTACAGGTTCGGCATAATCAGGAGTTTGGAATAAACGGGTTAAGTCGGCAAAGGTAAACCAACGAAAAGTAGTTAAAATATCTTGGATATAAGCTTGAGAAATATTTAATTTACCATCGAGTTCTCCCGATTGTAAGTTTAAGCCACCCTGAAAATTATATTGACTATCTTTTAAATCAAGAGATCCGGTAGCTACTTCGGCGATATTCTGATTAGGATCGTAGTTGAATTTAGCATTAAATCCATCAGCTTTAATATAGCCTATTCCTGGTCGATCAACTGTTATATCTCCATTGGTTGCCAAACTGTAAAGATTTGCAGCTACTTCTCCTGTCACTTTACCTTGTAATGCTCCTTCAATGCCTAATGGTTTACCAGGAGTAAGATTAATGAGGGCGAGAGGAAAATTGACAATATCAAGAGAAAATAGATCTCCTTGTTTTCTGCCTTCGGCACTAGCTACATCAGGGTTAGTAGTTAAATCACTTATAAGTAAATTACCATTGGCATCTAGAGATTGATTGCCTGTTTGCAGGGCAAACTTATTGACATTAATGGGAAAGTTAGTTTCTTGATTAAGTAGGGGATTAATACTGCCAGTCAGATCGACTTGGGCGTTAAGATTGTCTAAGTTAAGAGATTGATTATTAGAAGCAAACGTATCTAGCAAGTAATTTGTATTGAGATTAGCAGCCCTGATCTCAGTTTGCCATTGATTATTATTGAGCTTTCCTTTTGCTTTTACCGTACCATCAGCCATGATGAGATTAGCATTGAGGTTAGCATCGACGCTGCTAAGATTTGGATTTTCGCTAACAGAAAGTAATTGTTGTAATCTACCAGCTACATCAATTCTTGCCGCTCGTAAGGTAGTGGGAATAGGTAAATTAGGAACAAATTTGCCAACAGAAATATCACGAGATGTGGCGTTAGCTTGAATAGTTCCTTGATTTAACTGACTATTTACCGCTACATCTCCCCCATCTACATCTAATTGAACATTGGCTACACCTTGAATTTTATTAAGATCGAGGGCGTTTAATTTGCCTTGGAATTTGGCATTAGCACTATCTATACTGATAGGGCGATGGAGATTTACTCCTTCTAGTTGCAGTTGAGATAAGAAAGGAGTCAAAGCAATAGAATTAGCCGTAATATCGGTTTGCCATGTTTGCCCTTCTATATCGCTATTCCCTTCAATATTTATGCTTCCTTCCCCTACTTCGATCTCGGTATCTTGTAATAACAAATTCTTATTCACTAAGAAAATTTCCCCTTCACCAGAAATGTTATCTACTGAAGAAGTACCTGCTTGAGTGATTTGCCAGTCGATCGAGGCTTCTGGATTAGAAATCGTACCTCTTATTTCTCCTGCTGCTTGAAGATTACCTACAGCAACTTCTGAAGGGAATTGATAGTAGGGGGCAACAATTTCTTCTGTGGGTAACTCGACATTATATTTCAATGCCATCGGCATTTTAACAACATCTATAGGTCGATCGCTTTCTAGAGAACCTTTGAGATTGGTCGCGATCGTACCTTCTGCGGTAATTTTACCTCCAGCTAAAGGAGTAATGTGTAAGTTATCAAGGATAAACTTGTTTAAATCGGCGGTAAAGTTGGCTTGAATTTGTTTAAACTGAGTCTTAGCTACCCTCAATGTCTCGGTATTATTAATTTTTCCCTTGACTACAGGTTCTTGAATATCTCCTGTTACTTCCAGTTTTGCTGTAACTTCTCCTGCGGTATCTACGGGTAATTCTGAAGGTAAAATTTTTGACAGACTAGACAATCTAAAGGGTAGAACATCGACAGCCAAGTCATAACCCTCTTGCCAATTTACTGTTCCTGATAGTTGGGCAACAATATCCCCGATACTAGCTTGAGTTTGTTCTACTTGGGCTTCTTTTCCGCCAAAATTTAATTGCGCTCGCGCTTTAATGGGTGCAGATAAATCTTTTACTGACCCAGATAATTCCTGAAGACTTAAGCTTCCTTCTACATTAGTTGAATTAATCTCTTCAAAGGAAGGAATATTGATATCAAGATTGGCATTGAGTTTACCACTACTAAGATTTAGAGGAGAATTAGGCAGTAGAGTTGCCACATCAGCCAATGCTAAATCTTGAATTAATAATTTGGTATCAGTTTTACCCGTCTCGACAACAGTTTCGCCCTGAATAGTTGCTTTAGCTTTGGCGATCGCTGCCTCTAGATCGTATTCTATTTGGGTATTGTTAGCTGGATTATATCTACCATTACCATCTATACTTACCTGTATAGGAGATTGATTATAAGGTACAGCTGTAATATCTCCCTCTTCTACATCTACGCTTACGTCAAAATAGATCGGTGGTTCTTTGCTTTCTTCATCACTCTGCCAAGAATCCAGATTTAACCACTCGCCATCTTGTTCTTGTTCGGCATAAACTTTGGGCTGTACTAGGGTTACATCTAAAGGAAGAGTACGACGAAATATTACTGGTAGGATATTAAAACCAACCTTGACCTCTTCGACAGTAACATAATCTGGGTCTGTAGCTGTAGCAGGGATCTCTGTCTTGCCTAATTCGATCCCAGTCAGAGAAAAACTTTGTACCTCACCCAAATCTATTGGGCGAGCGATAAAATTACCAATTACTACTTCTAGAAAGGGAGGTAACTTTTCTTTGACCAATACTTGTAATCCCAAGTAACCACCAACTCCTAGAACAAGTCCGGAAATACCAATAATAGTTACTTTTTTGGACGGATGTTTTATCTTTTCTAATAAACGTTCTATCCAGTTTTGCTCTTCAGGAGGAGGGGTAGGGGGACGATTTTGCAGGAATTTGGTCATCGTCGCATCTATATTATTACGTATTTGAGCAATAAGATCTGATTAGGCAATCAGTCAAGCCGGCTACCAACTTAAGCCGGGACAGTTTTAGCCAAAAGGAAGATGGTTGGGGGAAGTGTAGTTCGCGACAGGAAATGTCGCGAACAAAAGCGATTAATTCAACTATTTATCCGATTTTTTGTCTTTATCTGTCTCTTCTCCAAAACACACCTGTAACCAACTTTCGGTTAGAGAATTGATTGCCCGTTGCAACCCATCAATTTTTGACCTTCTAGCGACGTTGAGAACCGCCGCAATATGCTCCGGACTCCCTGCCTTTCCCAAATGTTTATACTTGCTCATCGACCCAGATTTTGAGGAAGTGGGAAACAGGGGCTCAAGAGCTTGCAGCTTGTAGTACCAATAACAGCTATTTTTTCTCTTGACCTGGTAACGCATCACACGAGCGCCAGGAGGTGCAACTTCTCCTTCTGTTAAGATTTGTTGGATTTCCTGTTGTAAGATAGCAATGGCTGCCTGTAATTGGTCGGCTCTGCTGGTTAGTTGGTCCTGCACGCTTGGCTTAGGCATAACTGACTCTCTAGAAAACCACAGGTTTTGTTCGCGGCAGTTTGCCGCGAATTATGATTCAATTTTAAGCAGAAATCTTCCGCCAAGCGAGAAAATCAACCTATGGGGCTACCACAGCGTTGCCAAAAAGTCTATCAAGCGATGAGTACACTGAGAATCAAGTCACTGCGAGCTTTGGCAAGAGCGACAAACATATCTAAAAGTAGTGTACATCGCCTCAGTCAAAGAATTAAGCATCGCCAGCAGCATCCCGAATCCTACTTTTGGGAAACTCCTGAAGGATATGAGTGGCTGAAGATCTTAGTTTTTGGCACCATTTACATCTTTGGCATTAAACAAGGGATTGGCTCTGAGGTTCTCTCGGAGTTTTTGCATTTACTACGTTTGAACAGACAGATTGGTGTCTCCCCCACTGCCCTACGCCGATTAGAGGCACAGATGCGCTCGGAGATTCGCCCCTTATCAGCAGGAGCAAAACCAGCAGCTCAAATTAACTCCGGTTCAGCTTGAAATCATAGCAGGTTAGAAATGAAACTTTTTTCCCAGGATTGCCAGGAATTGTCCTGGTCTTCATGGATGCGCGTTTCTGGGTATATTCTCTTGGAGTCCAAAACCTCAGACCGGAAATACCAGACCTGGTTTGGCCAAGTCCAGACAGCTTTAAGTCAAATAGGAGCAACTGTGTCGATTAAGTCATTGGTCAGTGACCGAGCCAAGGCTTTAGTCCAATTAGCTGTACAAGGTATAGGTTGTCCTTCTCTGCCCGATCTGTTTCACGGAATGCGTTGTCTTTCTCGAACCATTGGAGCCAGATTGGGAGGTCAATTAGCCCGCACGAAAAGACAATTACAAAAAACAAACAGAGAAATAACTGCCCGTCACCTGAAGAAAAAACCGATTTCTCTTCCTCTAAGCCAGCACCAGGCTTGGCTCCTTGAGCAGTACCACTTTCTGGAGACAGGAGTTAAGACTTACCACAGTCTTTTACATAAAATTTCCACCCTTGTCCATCCTTTTGCCGTAGATGGAAGTGGATTTCAGACGGGAGTAGATGTAGCCGCAGCACTCAGAAAACTCCTGCCGATGCTGGCTGCTTTGGGGCAGACCTATCAAGTTTCTAAAATCGAGAAAGCCTTAGAACAATTTAGCGCTCAAATTTTGGGAATAGCGTCGGGCATCAATTCATGGTGGCTTCTTGTTGAACAAAGTCTTGTAACAGAAGAAATCGATGAACTGACTTCATCTTGGCTAGTTGGTTGTCTCCTCCCAGAGGTTTATTGGCTGACTCAATTCGACAAGACCAAGAATCGAGATTTGAAAGCAGTCTATCAAAAAGCTTATGAAAAAGCTCATCAAAAACTTCTGGCTCACCAACTGACTCTTACCCTTAACCAAGTAGAGGTTCAGCAATGGCGCGACTGGGCTACCCAAATGGTGGCTAAATTTCAGCGCACCACCTCAGCTATTGAGGGGCGTAATGGTTATTTATCTCGCCTCCATCACAGCGGTCGGGGGTTATCAGAGCGTGACTTGCAGGTTCTAACTGTCATTCATAATTTTGACCTGAGACGAACCGATGGTTCCACAGCAGCACAACGCTTCTTTGGCCGAACTTTTCCGGCGCTATTCCCTTGGTTAATGGAACAAATGGGGGATTTACCATCACCCAGGAAGCCCAGAAAATCACTAAATTTCTGAACTTCCGATTGAGAAAAATGACGAAAGCTTACATTTAAGGTAGTTGTAGCGATTTTTAAACTACCTGTTACTGGCTACAATTTCTCTGAAGCTAGACGTGAAGCGGGTTTGAGGGAATTGCACCTAGGTAATTTTATTATATGGCGGTCTGCCGAAGGCAGGCACTGCGTGACCGCGATCATTGGGGTCAATATATCTTTTTTGTGTCCATGTATGAGTCAAAAGAAAAAACCGCTATAGTGCTTGCTGCATGGGCTTTCGGGTTGCCAATAGTATTTTTGTATGGGGGAAGTTCAGAAATTTGATGACCGTGACTTGAGCTTTTTTCACTCTGGCTTCTGCGCTCTGAGCTCTGCTCAAGAACTTCTCGTCAACGAAAAAGCTATTGGACGGGTCTTGAAACAAGCTGAATTCAAACATCCAAAAGGGGGCTTTGTTCGCGGCAAGCTGCCGCGAACCACACTCAAATATAACTCTCACCCTCCTCACTTCTCTTGTCCCGGCTTAAGTTGCTAGCCATTCGTCTCTCTCAGGACATACTTCCCGTTATTTTTGGTAAAAAGTAATTTTGACAATTATTAGATTAAGTAGGATTTATATCAGGGAAAAATTATACATCTTTAGCTATATTTATTCTTTTTTGCATTTACTTCATAGGTTAGATGAAACTTTATTTCATAACTAATAACCTAAAGATAATAAATAGATGGAAAGAGGAACAATTAATTATGGTTTTAGTAAAGATTGCCGATCTATACCCCGATTATAAAAAGTATATTTTCGAGGGTAACGATATCAAAAACTTTACTGTTTATAGCTATACCGATGAAAAAATTGGTTCAGTTCAAGATATTCTTGTCGATGAAACTGGTAGTTTTCGCTATTTAGTTATCGATACTGGTTTTTGGATTTTTGGGAAAAAAGTACTGTTACCCATCGGTAGAGCCAGCGTTGATTACAGTCAGGAAAGGATATATGCCAAAAGCTTGACTAAAGAACAGGCAGAAAATCTCCCTGAATATGATGATAATATGACCATCGATCGCGACTATGAAGAGCGAGTCAGAATGGTTTATCGTGGTGTAGAATACGCTCCAAACAATACCGTTTACGCTGAAGAAGCTCAAAGTTATGACAGTGGAGCTTATACTGGCGAGCGCAATTCCTCCGAGTACGACCGTGAACCTAACTTATATGCACATCAGGAAACTGATAATCGTCACAGCCTAAAATTATATGAAGAGCGTCTTGTAGCTAATAAAGAACGTTTTCGTGCTGGTGCAGTAACCATCGGTAAGCGAGTTGAAACGGAAACTGCTAATGTGTCTGTTCCTGTAGAAAAAGAAAGAGTCGTCATCGAACGCAACAATCCTACTAACGCCCCTGCAGTTGCTCCAGGAGAAGCTACTTTTAACGATGGCGAAGTAGCAAGAGTTGAAGTGTACGAAGAATCAGCCAATATTGAGAAAAAGGCTTTTGTCAGAGAAGAAGTTAGCGTTCGTAAAGAGGTAGAGCAAGATACCGTATCTGCTCAAGAAACTGTCCGTCGTGAAGAATTAGAAGTAGAAACTGAAGGTGAAGCCTTAGTTAATCGCGATCTGTAAATTCTGAACCTTTTCGATAATTAAAGTAGCAGGTAGGGTTAATAACTCTACCTAGACTTAATTAAAGATTTAGTTAGTAAACAACATTTAGTGTTATGACTTTGAGTAAAAGTAATCATAGTAGCAAGCAGGGCGATTTAAATTCTCAACTAAAAAATGCACTGACAGAATCTCTTTTGTATGAGGATTGTGAGATGAATCCTACCGATGATAACAACAACCAGCAATCTGCTTTATCAGAGGTTGAGCGAATTCCTCTGTTAGAAGAGAAGTTACTCGTAACTCGTCGCAAGCAGAAAGTGGGAGAAGTTATTGTTCGCAAACAGGTAGAAACGCGAATGCTCCAAATCCCTATTAGACGAGAAAAATTAATTGTAGAACGAATTGGCAAGAATCCTGAACGATTAACAGAAGTAGTTATTAAAGAAGAAAAAGTTAATGGTTTTAACTACGAAGAGTTAAACAATACCGACAGTCTTCATATCACTAGAAGCCACTATCTCGAACCACAAACAGCCCAGGAACTACTAGAAGCGATTGCTCACCTTTCCTCGGTAGGTAATGCTAAGGTGCGTTTAGAAATAGTCACTAACTGTTCAGAGCATCAAATAGAACACCAAAATATTTGCGCTCGCTATCAATAAAAGGTATCGAATAGTCTTTAGCCCAATTAGTTTTTAAACCGATGGGTTAAAACTAATTGGATAGTCTTATAGCTAATAACTAATAACTTCTTTATCCTGCCAATCCAGGGTTTTTAATTGTTTTTTGCTTAATTAACTTAATTGCTTTATTTTTAATTTGTCTAACTCTTTCTCGACTAATACCCAAAATATTACCAATTTGCTCGTAGGTCATTACTCTCCCGTCTTTTAACCCATAACGCAAAGTAATTACATCTCGCTGTTTGGGAGATAGGATATGTAGTAGATTCTCGATGTTGGCACTGGTTTCTAGTTCTGTGACAAAATCTGAGGGAGAAGTAGAATCATCGGCTAAAAGTTCTCCTAACTCAGTTTGATTATCATCAATAGCAACGTTGAGACTCTTTGTCTTAGTAATTTTCGCTGCTTGTGCTAAAGATCTTAACTTATCAATATCGATATCTAGCTCCTCGACAATTTCACTATCTGTCGGTTTTCGACCTAACTTTTGGGATAGCTGACGAGTTACTTTTTTGACTTGATTTAACTCTTGAATAATATGAATTGGTAAACGAATTGTCCGAGCATGATTGGCGAGCGCACGAGTCATAGCTTGTCTAATCCACCAATAACTATAGGTAGAAAACTTATAACCTTTACGGGCATCAAATTTTTCTGCTGCCCTCATTAAACCAATACTGCCTTCTTGAATTAGATCGAGCAGAGATAAACCGCGATTTTGGTATTTTTTAGCTATGGAAACCACTAAACGTAAATTTGCCTGAACCATTTTTTGTTTGGCTATTTGCCCTTTACGAACAATCTTTTTCTCCTCTGGAGTTGAATTTTCTTTGCCTATTAGAGGTAGCATTTCTTGAATTTGATTGGCCAGTTTTACTTCCTCTACTGTATTCAACAAAGGAGTACGACCAATTTCTTTTAGATAACTTGTCACACTATTACTATAATTATTCGCCATGATTTATCTTGCCTATTTATCTATTTTTTATTGATTATTTGCCATGCACAAGCTTGGGGTAATTTTAAAAATTTTAAGCTGAGAACAAGCAATAGTATCTTTAATAATTCCTATGTCTGTTTGCTGAAAAATTTCTAATTTACAATTGTCATCAGCCATAAATAGAAACTTTTCTTGAGAAAAAATATCTGAGTCATACTTGTTTCATCTTTCTTTCTTCTTTCTTCATCCTTTTAAAAATCACTCTCCCGCAGACCAAGGTTTGAGAAAGTCTGGATAAAGAGTAAGACCCCCATCAACAAATAAAGTTTGACCAGTTATATAGGCAGCATCATCGGAGACCAAGAAAGCTGTTACTGCTGCCATTTCTTCGGAAGTCCCCACTCTTCCCATGGGAATATGACTTTCTACTTCTTTTCTTTTCTGAGGGTTATCAGTCCAACTATTAATTGGTGTGGCGGTAGCACCGGGGGCGATCGCGTTTACCCGAATACCATGAGGTGCGTATTCTAATGCCAGAGTCTTGGTCATGTTTTCCATGCCCCCTTTGCTAATGGAATAGCTAACATAAGTAGGTCTGGGAATAATTTCATGGACACTAGAAACGTTGATAATAATGCCCCCATTACCCCTGTCTAAAAAATGTTTGATTGTTTCTCTAGCGCAAAGATAAGCACCTCGTAAATTAACCCGAATTACTTTATCAAAATCGGCAGTTTCTAGCTCATGGGAAGGGGAAGCCGTTTGGATACCCGCATTATTAATTAAAATATCCAGGCTCCCCAATTTTTCCGTAACCTCATTGCACATCCGAATAATATCTGCCTCTTCGGATACATCCCCTTCTACGGGTAACTCTTTCCCGCCACAACCTCTAACTTGAGTACACATTTCATTAATTAATTCTTTGGTATCCTCAAGTTTGTCTGGATCGTTGCGATAGTTGAGAGCTACATTAGCACCTTCTGTAGCCAAATATGCTGCGATCGCTTGTCCGATACCCGAAGTCGCTCCTGTAACCAAAACGTTTTTACCTTTTAAGCCTTTCATTTTAATTATTTATGTGTTGAAATTGCCCTTTACCTATATATTTATCAACTAATGAGAGCAACACACATCCTTCTCAAGCAATAAAATAACTCGACTGTTGTGATTTGAAAGAGGCGATCGGATCGTAGCTGCACATTGGATATTTAGGCAAACTTAGTTAAAGATCAGCAAAGCTACTTATTTAATCGGCAAAACTTTATATTGCATAGGTTTCACTCGTTTTAAAATAGAGTATGCCTACTTACCAAACATTATTGCCTAACAATATTTACCCGTTCTTGGATTCAATGGCTACGCTTTATAGCCAGATAGAGCGAGATATGCACTCTTGTTTGATGGGTGGCGAAAAGATTGGCATTATTGAAAAATCACTTCAATCTAAATATCAAGTTGATAGCACTACAGTTAGAAACGTATACCACAATTTAAAAGGAAAACATAAAAGCATCAAAGA
>JASJDJ010000170.1 GCA_030065635.1 Xenococcaceae cyanobacterium MO_188.B32 | reverse complement strand
ATAAAACGATACTGATAAGAATTCTCAAAAAACTGAGACTTATACAGGTCAGATTGTGCTACTAAACGAACGAATCCTCGTACAGTAATGTCTCCATTGCGTAATAAAGATTCTGCGCTGCTTAGGCGATCGCTCTCTAGTAGGTGAGCGTTACCTAAGACTTGTTTATAAACTGCACGAATCACGACCTGTAAGTCATCTTCAGTAGCATTAGGACGCAGCTCGATCGCTTCAGGATCTTGTATCCACAGTGACATAAAAATATCCTCCTGATTCTTATTTTTGCGATATTATTGCTGGTTATCGCTTGCCCTAGAGGGTTTCTCTGCCATAACCTATCTCACTTAATTAAGCAACTTCCGTGATACTGACAATTTTCGCGCCAGTACGGTTAATACGCTGAATTTGGGGAGTCATGCGGTAGCCTGGCACAATGTATTCTGTGGTACTGATGCGACGAGGACTGTCGAACTTAGAACCTTTAACCAAAATCTTAAAGGTTTTTTCAGTAGCATCTTTATATGCTGCAATGCGACCTCCAGAAGAAGGAGAAGCTACTTTAGTCGAACTATTGGTAGCAATGCTATCTACTAAGCGAGAGCTTTTAACTGCACTGTCAACAGCAGCATAACCAGTCACTAAAGACAAGCTACGGTTATAAGTAATTTGTTTTTTGCCTATCTCTGTTTTCGCGCCAGTATAGTAAGGAACTACATTTTCGCCAAACTTCTCACTATATTCCTCGCTATCGATATAAGAATCGATTTCTGCATCGTAGCCTTGTTCAATACAGGTGCGAATATGGGTAGAAAGTTCTGCTTGATCTACAGGAGCACGTCCTAATAAGTGGATGAAGTTTAATTCCACAAAACGATAAGGAGCGCAAGATTCAAAATAACGAGCGCGATAAAAGTCTGATTTAGCAACTGCACGAACAAATTCCCGTACAGTCATAGTTCCATCACGAAGCTGAGACTCCGCATATACGAGTCTCTCACTTTCCATAACATGAGGATTGCCCAAAACCTGTTTGTAAACAGCGCGGATAACTGCTGCTTTGTCATCGGGAGTACTACCAGCCCAAAGTTCTACTGGTGCATCTAAAACTGCTGTCATTATTGATTTCTCCTGAATTGATAAATTTTTGTCAAATTTTTCTCCAGTATGGGGAATAGGGAAAACAAGTGTTTCCCTGCTTCCTTGCTACTCAACAAGTAGTGGCTAAATTAGCTAATTAAACTGGAGTAATGCTGGCAATTTTTCCACCTTGTCTGTGAATACGCTTGTATTCTTCAGACAATTTATTAAAGGGAACAAGATAAACTTTGTTACTACGGCGGAATTTAGAAACTCGGTTAACTGCTCCTGGAGAACCATAACCTGTGACTTCAATGCGATAAACTTGTCCTTCAGCACCTGCACCAACGCCATGGCGAGAACGAGCACCCAGAGTTGTGTCTTGGAAAGACCAACCATTACCAGCAGCACCACCAGAAGGAGGAACAATCGCTAGAGGTGTTTCTTGGATCACATATTTATTGAGTGCGGGACTCTTACCTGCCAAACTACCTTTGAAATCGCTGCTAGAAGCACCACGTAATAAAGCAAATATATGAGTAAACCCAACCATATTTCTGCCTGGTTTGGTTTTGTAGCCGAGATTGGAAGGAACAATAAATTCCCCATAGCTATCTTGGTATTCATCGCTATCGAGATAAGAATCAATTTCTGCCTCGAAGCCTTGAGTATCTAAGATAGTGCTGTGCTTTCTCATCTCTTCTAAGCCATCAGGAGCGCGGCCTAGAAAATGTTTAAAGTTTAATTCAATAAAACGATAACGAGGACAAGTATCGAAGAAGCGAGAGCGATAAACTTCAGATTTACCTACTGCACGGATAAATTCACGGACGCTGAGTTCGCCTCGTTTAAATTGAGATTCTGGTACAGTAGCTCTTTCGCTTTCCATAACATAAGCATTACCCAAAATTTGCCGATATATAGCACGGATAATGCTTTCTGCTTCTTCGTCTGAACGACCTGCTACGTATTCGTAAGAGGCGGTGTCTTCAAATAAAGCAACACCTAATGCGGATGCTGGTCCAAAAGCCATTAAAAAAATCTCCCTTCAGTAATCAATTTTCTCTGAATGAGTTTATAAATTTTTGACTATGAAATTAATGTCAACGCAAGCAATATTAAAACTGAATTTGAGTTTGACTCAAAGTACTAAGTTACAGCAACTTTAGGGCTCTTAAAGTCTAGTTTCCAAGAACCAAAGGCTGATATGATACTGACTTGCGTACACCTAGCCGAAACAATAGAGATTTGTTTGATAAACTTATAATCTCTAAGCTCAAGCTCAACATAGATTTGTTTCCTCCTTAAGAGAGAAACTTTGTTTTATCTCTAGTTAAAGCAAAACGCAATGAAGCAAAACTACAAGGCTAATTTGTTTTTTTACTTCGCTACGCCTACTCCAGCTACGAGGTTATTACGAAATCTCTAGCTACTTTTGGAGGCGGATCCCCCTTTTTTTAGGAATTAATACTCATCTTAATGTTAATTATTGCACTAAGAGATACAGTGCAGTTTAAAAAGGGTAATATTTTGTCAAGATTAATCGAACAAGGAGTAGGTTTATGAGTCTATTCCTAGCTTCATCATAGTTACATAATGTCTTTCTAGACTGTATATAGCATGACGTTTCGTAACACCTTGACAAGTTTATTTATACAATGCTGCCAGAACCCTTATCATCAAGTTTTGTAAAACTTAATAAGAATTGTCTTAAGTAGTGTTGAGTAAAACAAAGTACACACATATACCAAAATAGAGATTATGTAACTTTTTGTTCGACTCCAAAACCAACCAGCATTACCTTACTTAATGGTTGCCCAAGAGGAGGTCTTTGATAGTTCAGAATTTTGCGGATACGTAGCTGAGGATTGGTGAAAGTAATAGAATCAACAGACACTACATGAGTGTAATTGGTAGTCATTAATAATTCTCGCGTTGTCGGGAAAAAACGAAAATGGGAGATAATTGGTCTGGCTTCTTCATAAGCTCGATCGCGCAAGTAATCTCCTTCTAGAATAGAATCTGTTTCTGTTTTGGGGACAAACATGAGATTCAGATTTTGGCTGACTTCTTCCCCTTTTTCGGAAATAGTGTAGAAACCCAGATTAAAACCAGGCAGACTATCTAAATTATCTAAGGCAGGATAATTGTTATCTGCCAGTACTTTAGCTTTTTTATCTGGGGTTAAAGGATTAACAGTAAATTCCGTGCGCGATCGCTCTACTTCTTGATGTGTTAAGTAATGATAAGTACGTTCTGTTTTCCAGCTACCGACACAATCGACAAAAAATTGGTGAAAAATTGAGGTATCCATTATTTATTTGCCTTTAATTTCAATTTTAAAAATACTATCTATGGGTTTTTGCTCTACTCTTGCATTCCAGTTAAGGGCAGTTAGAAAACTATCTGCCGAAGCTGTTTCCACTACATCTACACCCCATTTTCCTGGTTGAAGTGAAGTAGGAGAATCATTTAAAGGAGGAGTAGTCTTTTTTCCTGCCAAAATTAAAATATCAGGCAGCTTAACATTGTCAGGTTTCTGTGACTTACGTTTCTGTTCTAGTATATTTGCACAAAATTGACCTATGCGATCGGCAGAAAACTCATCCTTTGGGAAAATAATTTCTACCATCCAATGGGGATTTTCAATTAAGCTACAAGCAATATTTTTATCATCTTGAAATCCGTCGATAAATACTTGGGCAAATTCTTCTCTGCTGAGTTGAGGGAAATTATTATCTTGTAAATCGAAGTTGTGGGAAAGTAACATTCTCCCTGTTTTGGTATCACTCACTTAATCTTGCTCGAACTATAATTTTTATCTCGATCGATTATAGTTGACTATTGATATTATCGAAGACGTGGATCTGAGGGTGGAGGATGCCAACCCGCTTTTACCCAAAGTGAACGAGTATTTCGGATTGAATCTTTCCGAGCGTAGCGAGAGTCATTAAGATCGAAACGATTGAATCTTTCCGAGCGTAGCGAGAGTCATTAAGATCGAAACGAGAAACTGTAACTCTTCCTACAGGAGTATTACCAATAATAGTTGTTCCATCTGTTGACCAAGTAAAATGTTGTCCCCACTCCTGTAATCTTGGATTGAATAGAGGAACTATTGTAGAAGTAACTGGGTCATATCCAGCTATAAAATTATAGCGACGTTCATTACAACGACGACAGGCTAAAGCTATGTTATCAAGATTGTTACTACCGCCTAAAGATTTTGGAATAATATGGTCGATCGTGAAGCGAGTAGCAGAAATATTTTCAGGAGAGTGACAATATTCACATAGATAATTAGCTCGCTTTCTAATCAATTCTCGGTCAATGGTCATTTAGCAGCAACTAACATAGCATTAATGTGAGTAAAAATTTGGTCTAATTCTTCTATTGCTTCTAGTTCGGCTAATTCTGATGGGGTAATATTATCTGCTTTTTTATTGTCTAGCAACTGTTCCATCCGTAACTGTAGCTCGTCGGTAAATTTAAAGAGGCTATGTTGATTTACCTGTTCTAGTCTAATGTTACCAATTAGAGATGAAGGTTTAGTAGGAAATGGATTGACCATTTTTATTATGAACTCGGTCTTTAAGCTTCTTTGCTTATTTTACCAATTGAATTTAATCCTATTGTGAAACTACGCACTGCTCTCGATCGAGCTTTAATTTATAAAATGTTATAATTAATTGTAATAACAGCATATTTTTACTATAATCCAATGTCTGACGCTGCCAAAAATAGTTATCCTGTTTCTCCTGCAAAAATTGGTAATCAAGATGGATATCGTTTACCTCGTGCTTTTTCAAAAGATCATCCAGAACTAGTAGGTGCTAGCGGTTATGTAGAGGTTTTAAATGAAAATACCCTATTGGTTCGCCTTAATCCGACTGAGAAGGAAGAAGACGATGAAAGCGAGGTAATGATGAGTTTATTTCTCGACTTTTTAATGAAGTCGGTAATTGAAGAACCTCAGTCCCTTGTTGCTTATAGCGAAGAAATGAGTCAAGAAGCAAATGATTTATTAGCTGGAGTTGAGCTAGATGAAGATTAATGGATGGACGATTTTGTTTCATCCTTTGTTTAATAACCAATGGCAAGAATTAATAAATTCAGTCAAATCTTTACGATCGCGGTTGTCTCCAGAAGAGTTTATACGGCATCCTCAAGTTAAATTATTTAAAGCTCTTACTGTTGGTATTGAAGAGAAAATAGCTCAAGACCCCTTAGCTAAATATTTTGCCTTAAAAAAGCCTTTAAATAAATATAGTCGCCTTAAAAAAATGGGGCTTCCCAGTCGCTATCGCTTATTTTTTAAAGTATTTCCGCAACAGAAGACTATTATTATTCTTTGGTTAGGTTTTCCGAGAAAAGAAGGTGACAAGAAAGATTGTTACCGCATATTTTCTAAAATGGTAGAAAAAGGTCAATTTCCTGCCAATTTAGCCGATATTATCGAATCTAATTGAACGTCAGTTCGGGTTAAGCGCGATAAAACCTCCTGATGCCCCAACCGCGATCGACCATGAGACAAACCAAAAAACCTTGCTCTGCGCTCTCTGTGTCCTCTGCGGTTTAATAAAAGAAATCTCTAATCGAGGCATATTAGTAGTAGAACGATTATTATTAAAAGCTTGTATTGCTGTATCGATCATATTTTGTATTGCTTTAACTTGGTCATCTTGTTTTATCATCAGCCTTTTAAATTCTTCTTGCATCAAAGCTTTGAGATGATCCCCCTCCTTCCTCCGCTACCTCTGCCTCCCCTGCTTGCCATAATCCATCAATTCAAAATTGACCGAATAGTACTTTCGAGTTTTAGAGCAACATACTCCCCCTGAAATTTCGCAGCTAGCAATCCTTCAGAGTAAACTTCGGCATCAAGGACAATCCGACCTTTTCCTCGTTGAGAAACTGTTTTGATAAAACGTTTCCACTCTGCTTGAGGAGGTACTATACAACGGGACTGAAAATTGTTTTCGATCGCTCTAATATACTCTACATTATTTCTGTGAATGACGATGCGACAAGGAATAGATAAAGCCTGAAGCCGAACATGAACGAAAGTCCAAGCAGATAAAATTGCTAGAGTAGAAATACTTCCACCAAATGCCGTGTTGCGATGGTTAATGTTGGGTGCTAACGGAGCAGATAAAATAACAAGACTTTCATCGATCGACTCAACAGATACAGCCATTACCTGGGCAAGGGGTATATGCTCATGAAGATAATGTTCTACAGCTTTACAGTCCAAGTTCATATTGCCAAATTCCTCACTGCGCTAAATTTCTAGTTTGAAGGCAAGTTACTGGATATTCTCAAAGCATGGCTTTATAGCGATCGTCTTAAATTTTAAGTTACTGAAATTAGAACTAGTCGATTAGATAGCATAAAGCAAAATCTAATAGCATTGAAATATAAATTTTGTCTTTATTTTCGATCGAGTTATCGCCTATAAGCAATTAACCCAAAACTAATTGAATTAATTGTCTAAGATTTTGGCAATCTAAATCTTGTAATTGACCTAATTTTCTAATTATCAAATTCTTCTCTATTGTGGTTATAACAGGCTTGATTATAGAAGGTTTGAGCAACCCTGCACTTGAAAAATCCCTAATCGCCATTTCTCCAAAATTTATAGGAGAGTTAAATTGACTGGTAATGGCAATGATAATTAAATCTGGCTTCTGACTATTATAATTATTTGAGCTTATAACTGCTGTAGGTCTTTTTTTTGTGGAAGTTTGATCTGTGAAAGGAAAAGGAACAAGCAGAATATCACCAAAATTATAAGTTGTCATAATCTGCATCTTCTGGATTATCCCAAACTTTGTCAAATACGGATTCAGCTATTTTAGTAGATATCAATGTTAACTGAGCATCTGGATTTTGCTCTCTTAATGAATCAATAAATTGCTCAACTTTGGCAATTTGTTCCGTTGATAATTGCTTGACTTTCTCTACTACTCTATCTTTTAAATTATGATTTGCTTGCATACGTAATAAATTAGTAAAAAACTATAAACTAAGGCCGATCTCTCTAATTGGAAGGGCGTAAACCTTACGCCCGTACTTGCTACTTGCCAATCAACTTAACTAAACCCGTACCACCAAAATACAATCCCAGCACTGCGCCAGCTAACAGAGATTGAGTAAGAGGATCGGTAGAGGGAGTAAGTATTGCTCCCATAACTACTGCACCTAAAACAATATAACGCCAACCAGCCAGCATTTGACCAGAAGAAACGATGCCTAAAAAACCCAACAGAAGTTGAATAATCGGAATTTGAAACGCTAAACCCGTACTAAAAAGTAATAATAAAATAAATTCAAAATACCTATCGATCGACCAAGACTGTTCGACTACATCACCACCATAGTTAATAAAGAAATTAAGAGCAGCAGGGATTAAAGCAATATAAGCAAAGAAAATTCCGACAAAAAATAGAATACTAGAACCCAAGACTACAGGAGCGAGTAAACGACGTTCACGGCGAGTTAATCCAGGAACAACAAATTGAATGATTTGATAGAGAATAACAGGACTAGCCACCAGTATTCCACTATAGCCAGCGACCTTAATCGAGACAAAAAAGAACTCTCCTGGAGCTAATTGCAGAAATTTAACCCCTTGTGCTGGAATTTCTAAAAGTTGTACGATCGGCTTGACAAAAATAAAACAGCCAATTACCCCTAAAACTACAGCAATCAAGGCATAAAAAATACGCTGTCGAAGTTCATCTAAATGATCGAACAGAGACATTTCTACTTCATCAGGAAGTTCATCTAAATAAGCATCTCTGTCTGTTTCAATGGTGGTTTCTGGTTTCGTCTGAGTCATATTTTAGGGATTAGGTATTAACAACTCCGAATTCCGAATTCCTTATGCGAAACGACTACCGAAAGTCACTCCGAATTCCGAACTCCGAACTCCGAACTACAATAAAGGTTGTTCTTGTCTGAGAGCGGATAAATCTAATGCAGATAGTTTTTGATAGGCTCGATCGAGATAGCCTTTACCTCTTAGAAAACCCGTATTTGCTCCAGGACAAATATATTTTAAAGTTTTTTCATTAAAGCGATCGAGTAAAGACCGAACGCTATTTAATTGTCTAAGCCAATGAAAAGTCTTAGCTGTCCTTAAAGGAGTAATATCTCCATTGGCTTTTGGTAATAAATGTCTACCAGAAAAAAGAACGCCATTATGTTCTTGCCAGTAAAGACAAGAAGAGCCAGGAGAATAACCAGGAGTCCAAATTAGCTCGAGCGCATTATCTAAAGAGAAGTTTTCTCTGAAAGAAGTTACTTTAGTCTCTGGTAGTAAATAAGCTTCTTGTTCTTGAATGACAACTTCACATTGGTAAGTAGTTTTAATTCGATCGACATGTTGGCTAATGCCATTTCTATGGGTTAATATCAGCCATTTAACTCCTCCATTAGCTATTAAAAATTGTTGATTTATCTCATTCCAAGCAGGACAATCAATCAGAACATTCCCGCTTTTATTTACAATAAAATAAGCAGTACCCCCCAAAGTGTCTTTATGAGGAGCAAAAGCAAAAATCCCTGACAAAATAGAGCGGGGGGGTTTAGTTAGTCTTGAATGGTGTGAAGTGATTTCTGATAAGTTTTGGGGCATTCTTAAGAATGTAGGTTAGCAAAGCTCTAATTGTATTTTAATATTTTGAGATAGTCCCAAAACAGAACAATTATTGTCAAGCATTTAAAATCAGATTCGGATAGCTGAGATGAAACTTTGGTTAATTTTAATTTTATTAAGTCTGATTGTTTATTTATTGGTTCAACGCAGTACTAGTAAGATAACTAAAACACCCGTTTGGTTGTGCTGGTTGGCAATAATGTTGCCTACTTTTGTCTGGCTTGCTTGGGCTTATTTTGTAGGAGAAGACCAACCTTTACCCATATTCTTAATTATTATTCCTTTTGTCTTAGGCATATTTTTATATGGATGGTTAGTCCAGATTGGTAAACCAACAGAAGAAACAGTAGAAGAAAAAAAAGCGAAAACGCAAGTAAAACCAGAACGATTAGAAATATTATCTCAGACCCGTCCGATCGATTCGCAGGAAGAAACAACTCTACGTAATTGTTTTCCTTGGAATGTTTACTATTTGCAACATATTGATTATCGTCCCCAAGCGATCTTATGTCGGGGTAAACTCAAGGCAGTACCCGAAGAAGCTTACTCTAGAATTAAAAACAATATAGAGCAAGCCTTTGGCGATCGTTTTTTTCTGATTTTTCAAGAGAGTTTTAAGGGTCAACCTTTTTTTGCTCTCGTTCCCAATCCTCAAGCACAAACAGACAGCAAAAGAGAAGAAGAACTAACTAATCGCCCCGGTCTAGCTTTAGGTTTATTCTTTATGACTCTCCTCACTACAACCATAATAGGGTTAGAAATGAGTAATATTGCTCTAGATGAGGTGGTCAATAATCCGAGGTTGATTTTTTCTGGGCTTAGCTATAGTTTGGCAATAGTTAGTATTTTAGGCGTTCATGAATTAGGACATTATTTTGCTGCTGCTTATTATAAGATTGACACGACTCTACCTTATTTTATTCCTTTTCCTTTCTTTCTAGGTACTATTGGTGCATTTGTCCAAAGAAGATCGCCTGTACCTCATCGTCGGGCTTTATTTGATGTAGCGATCGCGGGACCCATAGCAGGATTAATAATTACTATACCTGTTTTGCTCTGGGGATTTTCCTTATCGGAAGTAGTACCTCTCAAAGAGCCAAATATGCTTTTTTTTGACTCTTTGGACTTACGTTTTTCTTTTTTAGTCGCCCTTCTCGGTAAATTAGCTCTGGGTAATCAACTACAACCAGAAATGGGTCTAGACTTACATCCTTTAGCTGTAGCTGGCTATATTGGTATTTTAGTAATAGCTTTGAAGCTAATGCCCATTGGTTCTTTAGATGGGGGTCATATCGTTCATGCTATGTATGGACAACGGATGGCGATCGCGGTCGGGCAAATTACCCGTTTAGTTAGCATATTATTTGCTTTAGTGCATAACTATTTTTGGATTTGGGCTGTTATTTTATGGCTTATGCCTTTAATCGATCGACCTGCTCTTAATGATGTTACTGAATTAGATAACTGGCGAGATCTTTCTGGGCTTATTGCTTTAACGATATTGGTAATGATTTTCTTACCTTTACCTACTCCTATAGCTCAATGGCTTAATATTTAAAAAAAGCTTTTAGCTTTTAGAAGTTAGAGAACAGAGGTAGAAGTATTATTTCCCCTGCACCTGAAGCTTCTGTGCACCCCTGCTTCTTTTGAATCAACGACGTACAGTCAACAAGTAGTCTCCTTGTCCTCCTTCGTCATAGGCATTAACAATTACGTTATAAACACCATTTTTAGGTAAAGTCACTTTGAGTCGGGAATTGCTATTGTTTTCATCAATATCATCATTTTGCTCGATAATATTGCCTTCGGCATCCATAACCGCTAAAAAAGTATCGAAATCTTGGCTTTCTACGCTAATAAAAAAAGAATCCCCTTCTTTACCCTGTAAAGGATAGGAATCATAGAAGCTCCCATCATTAGGGATTACTGTATCGCCTTCTTCTAACTTACCTTTTTGAATCTTTTGGATTAGTAGTGAGGAATTATTTCTCCGCTCAGAAGTAGGTGAAGGAGGTAAAGGCGGGTTTTCTTGCTCATTAATGGCAGTTTTTTCGCTCAATCTTGCTTCTTTGGTATTAACTACTAACTCAGTCTCTGCTGGATTGACTGACTCAGGAGAAGATGGGATAGATTCTTCTTGCATATTAGGATTTTCTGCTATGTTTCCTAGAGAGTCACCTTCGTAAGCAATGGCACAAATATTGTTATACTGCTCGTGAGCTTCACAAGCGATACCAGTCAATTGAATATTGGTATTTAAAATCCTCTGACGATTAAGACGATTAGGATTACCATCATCTACGATTAATTGCATGACAATGCCTTCAGGAGTATATTTACCGTAACTGATAGTATGTTCTTGAAGGTTAATACTGTTCTGAGCAGAATTAATGTTCTTAATCTGCTCCCGAGCTATCTCGACTAATTCTGCTGAAGATGATAGTTTGGGTAAAGGTTCTAGATCGTTCAGCCAGGCGATCGCTTCTTCTAGAGCTGCTTTACCTTTATTGGTTCTGATGGGTTTTTCTCCTGGTAATTTGAGTAGAGTTCCTTCAAAGTATTGTTTTTTATCCTCTAACCAATTAGCATAAGCTTGAGGGCTAGTTCTAACTCGATTGATCTCAGCTAAAATTTCTTCTCTAAGAGGAACATAATTAATTTTTGTCGTTGATGCTGCATTTTGCGCTATTAATTCTCTAGATTGATATTTTTCTCTACTTGGTTGTTGGCTAGAAGCTGCGGAGACTGTTACCGCCATTAAAGTATTAGTGAACAAGACCATAATGGAGGCTATAAAAGTAGAATTACGGACAAAACTGACTATATTGCGGGAGCAAATCGAGAAACATTTAGAATTAAACATGAATAACCTTCGATCGAATTTCCACACCATCTAGGGTAAGAAGCGATCTAAAGCATCTTTTAATTCTTTAATTTCTACTTCAATATTCCCTTCTTTCGCTGCACGACTAATACAATCTTCTAAATGTTCATCCAAAATAATTCTGGCTACTCGATCGATTGCTCCTCTGACAGCAGCAATTTGAATTAATACTTCAGGACAAGGACGGCTTTGGGCAACCATAGTTTTAATACCCCGTATATGCCCTTCAATACGAGATAAACGATTAGTAATTCGTTTTAAAGACTCTTCACTATGAACATGAGGAGTCATTTCTGTTTTTTGCGTTTTTATCTTCTTAGCTTGTCGATCGCTCACTGTGGCTTCTTAAATTATCAATGTGCTTTCTAGCTTAAGATAATTTTCGATCGACATGGCGATTCGATATTTGACTTTTAAAACAGGTCTAATGCTAGCCCAAGTACATCAGGAGCATAACAACCCCACCGATAACACTTATAAAGAAAGTTGTTGTCGCTCCCGTTAGACCATAACCAATCAAGAGCATAAGTCCATCAGACTCCAGCAAACCAATAGCTAAAACCAAGATCGTATAAGCTGGAAGCAAGTTAGTGAAAGGAATTGGCAAAGGCAAAGCCATTAAAATAGCATTCCAAACCAGGCAAATACCATGGAATCGACGTAATAACCAATAACGACTGACAACTTCTAACCGAGTTCGAGCCAAACGCTCTATGCCCGCATTTCTCACGCCAAAGGCGATCGGTAAAGCCAAAAAGCCTACCGGATCAAGGTTTGAACCTGGTGTTTGCTCAGTCACGGAACACGACAGTGTGTGGTGAGAGTTCCTGCCTACATCAAAATCAATTAGACTGGGCACAAAAAGCAATTTATTTAACATAAATATCCCGCCAATATATTCATTTCTGCCCTAAAATTTTCGAGTAAATTGTAATAAAATCAGATATAATTTAGTTTAAAAGTAATTGTAACTATCTATTTTATGACCCCCAGCTCGACACAGTTTCTCCCCAGTGAACTAAACGAAAGGAAGTATAAAAGGAAGAAAAGTAATAGCTAATTTTAATGGAGGGATAATCACTTCAGATGCCGGAATTGTCTTGCTAGCGGAGTTAGATAAAAAGCTAGAAATTACCGCTCGTTTCGCGCAGTGTTTTCGAGATTATAGGGACTCACCCCATGTTAATTACTCGGTGCATCAGTTATTAGCACAAAGAGTTTAGAGTGTGTTCGTAAATTATTGTAAACAAGCTGGTATTTCTAAGTGACCAAGGCTGTCTCATAGAGTCTAGTGTTAGTAGCCTAGCAGCTTATGAATCGTCCTGCCTATCCCTCGGATTTGAGTGATGATGAATGGGAA
>JASJDJ010000169.1 GCA_030065635.1 Xenococcaceae cyanobacterium MO_188.B32 | reverse complement strand
TATATTAATGGTTTAACCTCAAAATAGCTAAATCCTTAATATATCTGGGTTTCAGGCGAATTTACCTCTTCGAGGTAAATTCGGCGTCTGGCAAGGCTTTCACCCCTTTTTGATAGGTAAAATTGTCAAAGTCCCGTTATTAAAGAAACACTGGGAATTTCAGATAGAGAAACCGTAGAGCAAACTTTCGGAAAACCCATATCTACAATATTTTATAGGGATGCCAAAGTATAGTAATGAAACACCAGAGCGAGGCATCGATGATGGTTTATTTTAGAGAAAGAATCAAGATGGATTTTGTCAGGCAAATCAACCGAAAAATGGTGAAAAATTTTCAAGAAGAAACAGAAGAAATACCAACAGAAGAAAAAAAAAAGAAAAGGAACTGGAGAAAGTAACAAATAAAGGAAAACTGATATTAGATGCTACTGCTGCGCCCGCTGATATCACTTATCCCAACGATATAGCCATATTAGATCGAGCCAGAAAGCAAAGCGAAAAAATCCTAGATTCTTTACATCAAAATCGCAAAAATAAGCTTAATAAAAAGCCAAGAACTTATAGAAAAAAAGCGAGAAAGAGTTATTTAAAAATAGCTAAAAAACGGCGCGTATCTCGAAAAGAAAGAAGGGATGCTATCTTCAAACAACTACAATATATCAAAAGAAATTTGTCTCACATAGACAATTTAATCAATTCAGAAGCCGAGTTGAGCAGCCTGAGTCCAAGAAAATATAAAATGTTGTTGGTAATAGCAGAAGTTTATCGCCAACAATGGCAGGATGTATGAGAATGAATCGAACAGAATCGACGATAGAATTGTTAGTATAACTCAACCTCATATCCGCCCTATAGTGAGAGGAAAAGCAGGAAAACCTGTAGAGTTTGGGGCAAAAGTTTCAGTAAGTTGTTTTGATAACTATGTATTTTTAGACCATCTAAGTTGGGATAATTTTAATGAATCAGGAGACTTACAAACACAAGTAGAAGCCTATAAAAACTACACTGGATATTATCCAGCTTCTGTTCATGTAGATAAAATTTATCGAACCAGAGCCAATAGAGCTTGGTGCAAAGAAAGAGGTATTAGAATTAGTGGCTCACCTAAGGGAAGAAAGCCTAAAAACATTAGTAAACAAGCTAAAAAACAAGCAGTAGATGATGAAAGATTCCGTAATCTTATTGAAGGAAAATTTGGTCAAGCTAAAAGACGTTATAGCCTTAATTGTATCATGTCAAAATTGCCCTCTACTTCAGAAACATCTATTGCTATTATTTTTTTAGTAATGAATCTTTCCCGCCTGCTTCGGCAGGTTAACTGTCTTTTTTTGTCTTTTTTTCTTAATACCTAAGTTTTGCCCAAATTAACGGTAAATAGTCATCCGCCCCAACCGACAGTCCTTGCACGCGATCGCCTTCTGCGGTTCTGGCTGTTAGCATCAGAATTGGTACATAGCAGCCAAGGTTACGGATTTCCTGACAAAGCTGAAAGCCGTCTTTGTCTGGCAACATAAGATCTAAGATAACTAAATCTGGATGACGATGCTGAAGGATTTTCATCCCGTACTTGCCATCGTGAGCGATAAAATAATTCCACTGCTCTCTGGCAATATATAGTTGTAAGGTTTCGCAGAGACTTACATTATCTTCAATAATCAAAATTGTATTAGTCCCCAGCATGATAATCGAGAATTACTAAGGTTAATAATTAGAAATCAAAATAGTCGCTTCTAAGGTCTTCTCTCTCTGTTTCTTGATACCATCAACTTAAAAAGTAATCGGGAAGAACTAAGGAAGACAAACATCATTAGTAGGTAGAGCCGACTAATAATTCTTGATAAAATTCTAATTGCTGTTGAGCTAAAGCCTTGTTAGTATATTTTTCTCTAGCTCGATCGAATCCTTTTTGAGCTAATTTATCTGCTAATTCTGGTTGTTCTATCAGTCGTTGCAAACAATGTTGTAAAGCTCGTGCATCACCTTCTGAAAATACTAAACCAGCATCTTCAATTACATTAGGAATTTCTCCCGAATCCGAGCCGATAACAGGAACACGACAAGCCATCGCTTCTATTAAAACATGACCGAATTGTTCTTTCCAACCAGCAGCAGTTAAGGTTTTAAATTGGTAACTAGTTTCAGAAGGTAACACTAAAGTACTCATCAAATTAATATAAAGAGGTACTTCGTCGTGAGGAACGCTTTCTACTATAATTAGTCTGTCTTTGATTCCTGCTTCTGTAGCTGTTTCTTCAATCTTTTCTTTGAGTTCACCTCTACCTAATAAAAGCAATTTCCAAGATAGTTCCTGTAAGTTAGCCAGAGCTTTAATTAAGGTCAAAATCCCTTTTTCTGGTACAAATCTACCGACAAAACCAACAACAAAATCATCTTTATCGATACCCAATTGAGACATTAAATCTGGTTGTTTTTGAGGAGAAAATAATTTTTCATCTACTCCCAATTGAGGTAATACTTTCACTTTTCCTTGATAACCATGTTCTCTTAAAATATCCACTCCATCCTGATTACCCGATATAACACCATCGGTATTACTTAAATTGTATTTTTCTAATAAAGAAATAGGGAACTTATTAATGTAAGGTAAATTCCACCAAGTAAAAAAAAGATTTTTTGCTTTAAGCCCCAAGAACCGATTAAGAGTAATTAATTGAGCAGATCCTAAAGACTTCGCTCCTTGCTCTACCTGAATAATATTAGGCTTAAAATTTATAAGTAAATTAATAATATCAGCCCCAAAAGTCAGCAATCCCTGATTATTTTGACTAAAATTATTAATAGGGACGATTTTAAAGTTTCCTTCCGTCTTTTTTTGTGATTCAATAATTTTATTTTGTACGCCACCAGGTCGCCATTTTCGAGGAACTATTACTGTTACTTCCAGATCTGATGATATACGGGACAATTCCCTTAATTTTTCACAGTTTAGATCGACAATATAAGTATGACTGGCAACCAGGATTTTCATAATTTTTTTAAAAATGGGCAAATACGTAGTCCCTATTCTGTTTTAATTTAACACCCGCTCCTCAAGCCTATAGCGTTTCTCAAATTGGTGAGAGCCACCCAAAAAATAAACAACAGCACAAAGCCATTAATTGCAAAAGGGTTTGGTCTGGTCAAACCCCGAGAGAAATATTGGACAAAGTTGGACAGTCGTGGAAGGGGGCTTGAATACTAGAGCTATCGGTAAGTGGCATAACTTAAGATGATGTAAGCCCCCTTTCCACCCCTAGCTATAGGTTTGGAGCCAAGAGTTTTTTCGTAAAGTGGGACAAATTGCCCCGAATTTTAATACATAAATACTAAAATCAGTGCCAAAAATAGGGGCAATTTGTCCAAGACTGTCCAACTTTGTCATATTTTTTTGTAACCCTTTTCGTTAATTATTATTTTAGCGGTCGGGCAGACCGTTTTAGCTTGCGGAGAGTCCTCTAGCGGGGAGACAGATTTACTGTCTCTAGCTATGATTCGTTGAACCAAGAATCTCCTGAATTTTATTCAGGAGAGTGTCAATGGTTAAAGTACTATTACAGGAAAGAAAAAATAGACTTTTTTTCTCTCGAGCGAAATGAAAAATTGGCGATTGCTAGAATTTACTCTGGCTCTGTGGTTTCAGCAGGACTTTCTGGCTCGACTATACCCTCTTCGGTAACATTATTGTCTGGAGAGTCTACTTCTCCACCTTCATTGTTACAAGCACCTAATGTAGTTACCAAGCCAAGAACCAAAAGTATCGGAAGCAGTTTGATTGATTTAAAGCTCATAATTTCTAATCCTTCTTGCTTTTATCTTGATGAATATTCTGTCCACAATTCGTCTTCTAAATTAGAAGTAAAAAATAAAAAATTAGATTATGGAGCAATACACTCAGCAAATTCGACAAAGATTGCCTTATTTTGTCTATAACTATGAAGTATAGGAGCGATCGCGCTCTTAATTTTTGTCCAGCAGTAGAATATAAGGAAATTCATGGCAGATAAACTAATTCGAGCAACAGCAGCAGATAGTGGCATCAGAGCAGTAGGAGTCATTACTACCCGTCTCACCGAAGAAGCAAGACAAAAGCACAAACTTTCTTATGTTGCTACCGCTGCTTTAGGGAGGGCTATGTCTTCTAGTTTACTACTCGCTTCTAACATGAAAAAAGAAGGCTCACGGGTTAATATTCGGATTAAAGGCAACGGTCCTTTAGGAGGATTATTAGTAGATGCTGGCTTAGATGGCACCGTCAGAGGTTACGTAGCCAATCCTCAGATAGAATTACCTCCTAATGCCAAGGGTAAATTAGATGTGGGTAGAGCTATTGGTAAAGAGGGATACTTATATGTAGTCAAAGATATCGGCTATGGCTACCCTTACTCTAGTACTGTAGAACTAGTTTCGGGAGAAGTAGGGGATGATGTAGCTAACTATTTGGTAACATCAGAACAAACTCCTTCCGCTTTGTTAGTAGGTGTATTTGTCGGAGCAGAAGGCGTAACTGCATCAGGAGGAATATTATTACAAGTACTACCTAAAGCTGCTCGCGATGAATCTCTTATTGCCCTCTTAGAATCTCGTGTCAGTCAATTATCCGGATTTACTCCTTTATTAAGACAAGGCAAAACTTTAACAGAAATAATGGAAGAGTTATTGGGCGATTTAGCATTGTCTATTTTGCCTGAAAGTCAGATAGTTCGTTTTGATTGTCGTTGTTCTTTTAATCGTGTTTTGGGCGCGCTCAAAATGCTAGGAGAAGAAGAATTACAAGATATGATTGAGAAAGATGAAGGAGCAGAAGCTACTTGTCAATTCTGTGGCGAGATTTATCAAGCAAGTAAAGATGAATTAGCTCAGTTAATTAACGACCTTAAAACCGAATCTGTTTAATTCTCTATCATTCTTCCTTTCAAAGCAAATAAATACTAAAGGTACCCCGAATCTTATTCGGGGCTAGAATAGATCGGTAAAATATATATAATATAGTTCAATTAAATTTTTATATTTATCTTTCAACTAAACAAAATAATAATTAATTTAAACTGATGCAAACAGAACGTTCGAGTCAAGTTTCCTGGTGGCAAACTTGGCAATTTTGGGGTATTTTTTTAGTATTAATTTCTGGAGGAATTGGTTTTACCGCCACCTCCCTGCTTCTTAAACTGCCTAAAGAGCAGAACTGCACCCATGTATATTGGCCTATAGCCTCTGCTTCGATACGTTTGTACTGCGCTCAGTCTCAAGCAGAACAGAAAAATGTAGATAATTTGCTCGAAGCGATCGCTTTAGTAGAAGTTTTGCCGAAAGATCATCCCTTGCGAGGAGAAATTAACCGCAACGTAGAAAAATGGGCAAAAGAGATTTTAGCTATAGGAGAAGCTAAGTTTCAGTCAGGAAATTTAGAAGAAGCGATCGCTATTGCCAGAAAAATTCCCGAACACGTTCAAGCCCATCAAGTAGTAGAAGAGCAAATCGAACAATGGCAAAGGATTTGGTCAAAAGCAGAAGAGAATTATGAGACTGTAAAAGAGCAACTACGCAAGTCCAATTGGAATGGAGCATTTGTCTGGGCAGTTCGTTTAACTGATAGTCCCAATCAGTATTGGGCAACAACTAAATATCAAGAAGCGATCGATCGAATTAACATCACTCAAGAAGAAAGGTCTACTCTCGACAAAGCTTATAGTCAATTTCGTCAGGGTGGTATAGATAATCTTTTAGCAGCATTAGATAAAGTAGAACAAATTGACGAAGATAGTTATGCTTACCAAGATACTCAAGACTTTAGAGCAGAAGCAAAAGACCGCTTATTAAGAACAGTTCGAGAGTTATTAAACAATCGAGAATGGCGAAAACTCCTCAAAGTTACTACTCGTGTTCCTGCTAGTCTGGAATTAGAAGAACAAGTTGAGGATTGGAAAATTATAGCTAGTGCTGGTACCAGTGCTAGTTTAGACACGGTCTATGGTTTAGAAGATGCTATTGCCGAAGCGGAAAAATTAGAAGTAAATAGTCCTTTGTATGAAAGAGGGCAAAGATTAATTGCTCGTTGGAAATTAGAAATTAAAGATGTAAATCATTTATCCAAAGCCAGACAATTAGCTCAAGGCGGAGGTATAAGTAGCTATAATCAAGCTATCGCTGAGGCTCGTTTAATTCCTGCTTCTAATCCTCGTTACTCTGATGCACAAAAAGAAATCAGACAATGGCGTAATCAGATTCAAATTATTGAAGACCAACCAATTCTCAATCGTGCTAGAGAATTGGCTTATGGAGGCAATATAAATGCTTGGCAAAGAGCGATCGCCGAAGCTAGACTAATCTCTAGTAGTAGTCCCCTCTATGCCGACGCTCAAAACTACATCAGTCAGTGGCGGGATAAGATTCAAGTAGTAGAAGACAGACCTTATCTCGATCGAGCAGTTGGCTTGGCTACCAATAATAATTATGCAGCAGCTATTGATACGGCACGGCAAATTAGACCGGGAAGAGCCTTATATAGTGAAGCTCAGACTAAAATCGCTCGATGGCGTCAAGAAATTCAAGCCATTCGATATCTAGAAGAAGCTAATGCGATCGCTAGTCGCCGAACACCAAGAGCATTAGCCCGAGCAATTAGAGTAGCCAGACAAGCCTCATCTAACACTAATCCCTACAGTCAGATTATTCAGAATATTAATCGCTGGAGTAGCCAAATTTTAGGTATTGCTCAGACTAGAGCCGTATATTCCCTCGAAGAAGCAATTGCGATCGCCAAATTAGTACCTTCAGGAACTGTGGCTTATCAACAAGCTCGATCGCAAATTGCCAGATGGCAAGAGCAATTAAAACCTCCCGCGATCGAAACTATTCCCTTTCAATTAGAAAAACCAGATAAAAAACGCGAATAATGGGAGTTCGTAGTTCGTAGTTCGGAATTAGGAGTTCGTAGCATAATATTGGTCTAGCGAAGGTTGAAGCCTACGCTGTAATCTGTTTGATTCAGCGTAGGAAAACATCATGAAATATAACCTAATTCTGTCAGCTTATTCATTATTTTGGCGACACTTTCTGATACTTCTTCTAAATCGGTACGGCATTCAACTTCAGGATTGAGAGGCGGTTCATAAGGGTCATCTATACCTGTAAATTGCTTAATTTCTCCTGCTCTTGCTTTCTTATACAAGCCTTTAACATCCCTCTCTTCGCATACACCGATCGGTGCATTGACAAACACTTCTACAAAATCACTGATGTTGTTTCTCATTTCATCCCGAATGGCACGATAAGGAGAAATAACAGGAACCAAAACTATTACACTATGACGAGTAAGCAGTTTAGCAACAAAACCAATACGACGAATATTAGTGTCTCGGTCTTCTTTAGAAAAACCTAAATCTTTAGTTAAGTTTTCTCTAATTTCATCTCCATCTAAAACCTCAAGGTCATACCCTTGAGATTGTAATTCTTTAGTAAGGGCTGTAGCAATAGTACTTTTTCCTGCACCACTAAAACCCGTAAACCAGACTGTTACTCCGCGCTGCTTCATGTTTTTTTGTCTTAAGCTAAATTTTTTCTCTATGTATTTTACTGGTTTAACTGACAAATATTTGTGGATAAGATGTAGTAACGCTAAATCAATGTTCAACAACCCCTACCTGCCCTAACGGGACCTGACTTTTCACGGGATCTTTTTCGGCTCTCAGGCGATCGCCTTTCTTTCCATTCTCCAAGAAAATCCTTCATATTTTGTCTATGCTAGATTTGAGAGGCTTAAAAGAAGAATGAATAAATTATCTTTTGAGCTAATTGGGACTTACATTAATAGCGGGTAAATCGTCATGGGGGAGCTAAATACGGCTGAGTTACTAGTTCAATGTCTAGAAAATGAGGGAGTAGAATATCTGTTTGGGCTACCAGGAGAAGAAAATCTTCATATTTTGGAAGCATTACGAAATTCATCAATTCAATTTATTACTACTCGCCACGAACAAGGTGCAGCATTTATGGCAGATGTTTATGGTCGTTTGACGGGTAAAGCTGGGGTATGTCTATCTACTCTAGGCCCTGGGGCGACTAATTTGATGACGGGAGTAGCTGATGCCAATCTTGATGGCGCGCCTTTGGTTGCTATTACAGGGCAGGTGGGAACTGACCGTATGCATATTGAATCTCACCAATATCTAGATTTAGTAGCGATGTTTGCCCCTGTAACCAAATGGAATACGCAAATTGTCCGTCCTCACAACACGCCAGAAATTATTCGTAAAGCTTTCAAAGTGGCCCAAAGTGAAAAACCAGGAGCAGTACATATAGATTTACCAGAAAATATCGCTGCCATGCCAGTAGCGGGAACACCATTAAGAAGAGACGATCGCGAAAAAATATATGCTTCTTATCGAAGTATTAATGCTGCTGCTGCTGCTATTTCTAAAGCGAAAAATCCGCTTGTCTTAGCGGGCAACGGGATTATTCGCGGTCATGCTAGCGAGGCTTTAACTGAGTTTATCACTCAGCTTAATATTCCTGTTGCTAATACTTTTATGGGTAAAGGTGCAATTCCCTACACCCATCCCCTCTCAATTTGGACTATAGGATTGCAACAGCGAGACTTAATCAGTTGTGCTTTTGACAGTGCAGATTTAGTAATTGCGGTAGGCTACGATTTAATCGAATATTCTCCCAAAAAATGGAATCCTGAAGGAACAATCCCGATCGTTCATATCGGTATTAATCCAGCAGAAATCGATAGTAGCTATATCCCAATGGTAGAAGTAGTGGGAGATATTTCTGACTCTCTGATGGATATTATGAAGCGAACAGATCGTCAGGGTAAATCAACTCCTTCGGCTGCTAAATTGCGCCAAGAGATTCGGGAAGATTACGAACAGTATGCTAAAGATGAAGGATTTCCCATTAAACCGCAAAAAATTATTTATGATTTACGCCAGGTGATGGGACCAGAAGATATAGTAATTTCTGATGTGGGGGCGCATAAAATGTGGATGGCTCGTCACTATCATTCTGATTGCCCCAATACTTGTATTATTTCTAATGGATTTGCAGCCATGGGCATTGCAATTCCTGGGGCAATGGCAGCTAAATTAGTTCATCCTGATAAAAAAGTCGTTGCTGTCACTGGAGATGGTGGTTTTATGATGAATTGTCAGGAATTAGAAACTGCTTTACGGGCTAAGACTCCCTTTGTTACCCTTATTTTTAATGACAACGGTTATGGTTTGATTGAATGGAAACAAATCAATCAATTCGGTCACTCATCTTTTATTGATTTTGGCAATCCAGACTTTGTCAAATTTGCTGAAAGTATGGGCGTGAAGGGTTATCGAGTAGAATCAGCAGCAGATTTAATTCCTACTCTCAAAGAAGCTTTAGCACAAGATTTACCTGCGGTGATTGATTGTCCTGTAGACTATCAAGAAAATCTTCGCTTCTCGCAAAAAGCAGGGGATTTAAGTTGTGAAGTTAATTATTAGTTTGAGTCAAGGTTAATTTGTACCCTGTAAACTATAACTGATGTAGGGGCGAGCCGAGAATCGCCCCTACCCAATTACTGATTACTGATTACTGACTATGCCACGTACTCAAAGAAACGATAACTTTATTGATAAAACCTTTACGGTAATGGCAGATATAATTTTAAAAGCCTTACCCACCAATAAAAAAGCCAAAGAAGCCTTCGCTTACTATCGCGATGGAATGTCAGCGCAGGGAGACGGAGAATATGCCGAGGCATTGGAAAACTATGAAGAAGCTCTCAAACTAGAAGAAGACCCCAACGATCGCAGTTATATCCTCTACAATATGGGGTTAATCTACGCTAGTAATGGTGACATAGACCAAGCCATTAGATACTACAATCAGTCAATAGATTTGAATCCTCGTATGCCTCAGGCACTCAATAATATTGCGGTACTCTATCATTATGAGGGGGAAAAAGCTAAAGAAGCAGGTAAAAACGAAGAAGCAGAAGCTTTTTACGACAAAGCAGCAGAATACTGGAAACAAGCAATTCGTATTGCCCCTAATAACTACATGGAAGCCCAAAACTGGCTTAAAATTACCGGACGCTCCGAAATGGATGTTTTCTTTTAACTCAGCACAGCTCGTAGCTATTAGTTATTAGCTATTAGTTATTAGCTATTAGCTATTAGCTATAGCGGTTTTTAGAGGATGTCTGAAAATTAGTCGAACTAAAAACTAGAAACTAAAAACTAAAAACTAAAAACTTATTAATTGCCCATGATCGATCGCGAACAAGTGAAAAAAGTTGCTTATCTAGCACGTCTTGATATTACACCCGAAGAAGAACAACAATTTACCACTCAGCTTAATAGTATTTTGGATTATTTTGAGCAATTAAGCGAGTTAGATACAGAAAATGTTCCCCCTACAACCAGAGCGATCGAACTGAGTAATATTACTCGCTCCGATCGACTCAATCCTTTTCCTGATAAAGAAGCACTAATAAAAGCAGCACCCGAACAAGAAGGAGAATATTTTCGCGTTCCTAAAATTTTAGCTTCTGAGGAAGGATGAGGGAGATTAAGAGAGGCAAGGGGGGCAAGGGAGACAAGGAGGACAAGGAGGATTAACTATGGCTACAGGAATGATGATCGATGGAGTATGGCGTAAGGAAGGATACGAACAAGATGACAAAGGACGTTTTCAGCGTAACCCGACTACATTCCGTCAACAAATAACAGCAGATGGTTCTAGCGGTTTTAAAGCAGAATCGGGACGCTATCATCTATATGTTTCCTATGCTTGTCCTTGGGCACACCGTACTTTAATTATGCGGAAACTAAAAGGACTAGAAGAGGCAATTAGTCTTTCTGTAGTCGATCCTCTAATGGCGGAAGAAGGTTGGGAATTTTCTGATTTCCCTGGTTCTATTCCCGATACCGTTAATGGTTTTCGTTATCTGCGGGAAGTGTATGCAAAAGCCGACTCGAACTATACTGGCAGAGTAACTGTACCTATTTTGTGGGATAAACATACTAACACGATCGTCAATAATGAATCCCGCGAAATTATACGGATGTTGGATACTCAGTTTGAAGCCATAGCCAAAAACAAAGTTAATTTATATCCAGAAAAACTGCAACAACAAATAGACGACGTGATCGATAAAATTTATACACCGATTAATAATGGTGTTTATCGCGCTGGCTTCGCTACCCAAAAAGGAGCCTACAATGAAGCAGTTATCGAACTCTTTGAAGCTTTAGATTACTGGGAAGCAGTTTTGAGCGATCGAAGATATCTCTGCGGTAATACGCTAACAGAAGCAGATATCTGTATGTTTACTACCTTACTAAGATTCGACCCCGTTTACTATGTTCACTTCAAATGCAATCTCAAACATATTTGGGATTACCCTAATTTATGGAATTATCTCAAAGATATTTATCAGCATCCAGGGGTTAAAGATACTTGTCATCTAGACCATATCAAGCTGCATTATTATAAAAGCCACCCCCATATTAATCCTAGTGGGATCGTACCTCTCGGTCCGATCGTAGACTTGGATTCTCCCCACGATCGCGATAAATTTAAGTAACCAGTGCAGAGTGGGAATTTCTCCGCTGCCGAGCGAGTATTAAAAAATAGAATTTTGCTCCAATTAATATCATGCTGTGCGCCGAAGAACTTTTACGTTTAGAGCTATTTCAACATTTACCGCAAACAAGAATTGATTGGATATGCGATCGCGCTTGTCCTCTAGAATTAAGCAAGGGAGACACTTTAGTTACAGAAGGCGACCCTCCTAGAGGGTTTTTCGTCATTTTAGCGGGGAGTATCGGTATCTCTCGACTCAGTAACGGCATCGCAATGCCCATTGGACAACACGATGCACCAGCTTTTGTCGGAGAAATTCCCGTCCTTACGGAACAACCAGTTCCCGTCACTTTATGCGCTTTGACAGATTGCCGTGTTTACGAAATTGCTGGCGAAGATTTTCTGGAATTAGTTCATGAGTGTCGAGACTTTGAAAGAACAATTTTTCGTACCGTGCAAAAAAGAATCAAAGGCTTAGAGTCTTTTATTCAAAATCGGGAAAAGATGGCAGCTTTGGGTAATTTAGCTGCTGGTTTGGCACATGAACTGAATAATCCCGCAGCAGCTTTGGTTCGGGCATTAAAAGATGTTACTCCAGCACTCCTGGAGTTGCAAAGAATGAACCTAGTCTATGGTCAGCATAACGTAGACGAAGAGCATACCCAGCAATGGTTGGAAGTGCGCGATCGCGGTTACGATATCATTATGAAAGGTGGTCTCGATTCTCTGGCTATTAGCGATCGAGAGGAAGAATTACTTGATTGGCTAGAAGATTATGAAGTTGAAGAGGCTTGGAAGTTAGCCGAACCTTTAGCAGCAGGAGATGTTCACCCAGAAACTCTAGATACCCTAATGGAACGTTGGCGAAATGACCCCACAGAACTTAGAGAAATGGGTATACATTGGTTGGCTCTTTCTTTTGATGTTATGTCGATTATTCAAGCTGGATTACGCGGTGCAGAGCGAATTTCGGCTTTGATCTCTTCGATGAAATCTTATTCTCATTTAGACCGTGGAGAACAACAAGTTGTTGATATTCACGAGGGTATTGAAGATACCTTAAGATTATTTTCCTATAAACTCAAACACGGAATCGAAATTAAGCGCAATTACGACCGCAATATCCCGAAAATTACAGCTTATGGTAGCGAATTAAATCAAGTTTGGACTAATTTAATCGATAACGCTATTTATGCTATGGATAACGACGGAAAAATCGAAATTACAACTTCTAGCTATAAAGATAGAGTGATGGTAACTATTAGTGACTCTGGTGCTGGTATTCCTGATGACGTGCGATCGCGTATCTTTGAACCTTTCTTTACTACTAAACCCGTTGGTAAAGGTTCCGGCTTGGGTTTAGATATTGTCCGCAGAGTAGTAGAAAATCGCCATAAAGGAACAATTTCTTGTGCTTCAGAGCCTGGTAATACTACTTTCACTATTGGCTTGCCAATTAATTAACTGATGTTACGCACTTATCAATCTGTAAAGATTGGGAAAAGGTTAGTTCAATGTTCACTGATAAATTTATAGCAGTACGTATTTATATTAGGACGTGAATTAATTGCTAATTGCTACTTGCTATATCAACACTCCCTTGACGTAAAACAGTCCAACTTCGATCGCTCCATTTAACTACAGTAGAAGGCTTGCCACTAGGACTTGTCTCTAAAGAGAATTCTGTTTCGGCTAAAGCGAATACTTCAGGAAAAGCATTAGCAATAGCTGACATCTCAGTTAAAGGGGCTTCCCCAGAGATATTTGCACTAGTAGTGGCTAAAGCTCCAGTTTGACGTAAAATTTCTAAAGCTATAGAACAATTAGGAACTCGAACACCGATTGTTGTAGGATCTAGAGGATTCATTGGTTTAGGAACTTGAGACGAAGCAGGTAAGATGAAAGTTATAGCTCCTGGCAAATATTGGTTCGCTGTATGTTGCCATAACTCTATTTCCTTTTCCGTTCCACTTACATAGGGTAATAATTCTGCTACTGATGCAGCCATGAGAATTAATGGTTTAGTAGCAGGACGCTGTTTGATTGTAAAAACTTTTTGGGCTGACTCTGGTTTAACGGCTAATGCTGGAACTGTATCCGTAGGAAAACTAACAACTTCTCCAGCGATCGCTTTTGTAATAAGTTTAGACAGGGAAACTTCGGGCATTTATCTTGTTTGTACTAATTAACAGTTTAGCGCGATCGCTGTATTGATATTGGTTGTTAACAAGCAATTTTATAAATTTGCTGCAATATTGGGAACCAATGGTGACAAGTTAAGAGAGAACCAAAGAAATAATCATCCAGCCTTGGTTAGGTTAAGGGTTGGTGACTAGAGGGAACTACTGGGTGAAGGCTGGATGATTATTTTCCTGTAAGTCTCTAAGCAAAAGTCGAACTAGTCAACTACTAGATATAGTGTTCTTATTGAATTACTAACACTAAATATAGATTAGAGTTAAATGAGCGACCGCTCGCGCTTTGATTAGTTAGAGTAAACTAAAATACCTCAAAGGCAATTAACAAGCTCGCCATTAGCCCTTCGGGTTCAGCACTTTTCTCAAGTCGGGAAACCCGCCCAACGAAAGTGCTTCACCA
>JASJDJ010000168.1 GCA_030065635.1 Xenococcaceae cyanobacterium MO_188.B32 | reverse complement strand
TACTGGTGGTGCTAACCTAGAAACTGTTAAGCGATATATTCAACAGCAAGACGCTCCTACCCGATAAGTTATCGCTTCACAATTCCCCTACATCCAACCTACGGTATGGACGCAGTACCCTTGCTCAAAATTCCGATGGATTTTGGCTGCAATTTTTTTGATTTGATTTAAATTTGCCATTTTTTTCCGAGATTAAAAAACAGAACAGAGCCAGTTATCAGTGTCGATCGATAACCGATAACTGATAACTGATAACTGATGACTGCTAACTGCTATAAGCTTCCATTCCTTCACAAGAACAAACTAAATGGCGATCGCCATAGGCGTTGTCAATCCGTCCTACTGTAGTCCAGAACTTATGTTCTTTTGTCCAGGGTGCAGGATAGGCTGCTTGTTCGCGAGAATAAGGACGATCCCAATCTCCACAGATTAACGATTCTGCGGTGTGAGGTGCATTTTTGAGTGGATTGTTGTGAGGATCGATTTTTCCTTCAGCGATCGCTTCTGCTTCTTGATAGATAGAAATCATAGCATCGCAGAAACGGTCTAATTCTTCTTTGGACTCACTTTCGGTAGGTTCGATCATCATTGTACCGATAACGGGCCAAGAAACTGTAGGCGCATGAAAACCATAATCCATCAACCGTTTAGCAACATCATCTACTTCTACTCCTGCTCGTTTTTTAAGAGGACGCAGATCGATGATACATTCGTGGGCGACTAAACCAGATTTTCCTTTAAATAAGATAGGATAATAAGCTTCGAGACGCTTGGCGATGTAGTTGGCATTGAGAATAGCTACTTCAGTCGCTTTAGTTAAACCTTTTGCTCCCATCATGGCGATGTACATCCAAGAGATAGTGAGGATACTGGCACTACCCCAAGGTGCAGCAGAAATAGCCCCAATAGATTGAGAACGATCGACAGTTAAAGGTGTTGCGGATAAAAAAGGAATTAGGTGGGCAGCTACACCAATTGGTCCCATACCAGGACCCCCACCACCGTGAGGAATACAGAAGGTTTTATGTAAATTGAGATGGCACACATCCGCCCCAAAATCCCCAGGGCGACATAAACCTACTTGAGCGTTCATATTTGCCCCATCTAGATAAACTTGTCCGCCGTATTCATGGATAATAGAGCAAATTGTGGTAATTTCTGACTCAAATACGCCGTGAGTAGAAGGATAAGTCACCATCAAAGCAGCTAGCTTATTGCTATGTTTTTCTGCTTTCTTTTGTAAGTCTTCTAAGTCGATATTACCGTCGCGATCGCATTTGATGGCTACTACTTTCATGCCACACATAACCGCACTAGCGGGGTTTGTACCGTGGGCAGATTCGGGAATAAGACAGATATTGCGCTGAGTTTCTCCTTTAGATAGATGATACTGGCGAATTACTTGCAGTCCCGCATATTCTCCTTGAGAACCAGCATTGGGTTGCAGAGAGATACCAGCAAAGCCTGTAATTTCTGCCAACCACTCTTCCAACTCAGCAAATAATTGTTGATAGCCTTTTGTTTGAGAAAGAGGGGCAAACGGATGAATATTACCAAATTCTTGCCAAGTAACGGGCAGCATTTCTGCCGTAGCATTTAATTTCATAGTACAAGAACCTAAAGGAATCATCGAAGTAGTGAGGGATAAGTCCTTAGTTTCTAGCTGATGCAAATAGCGCAATAATTCTGTTTCTGAATGATAGCGAGCGAATACTGACTCGGTAAGATAGGGGCTAGTACGGAGTAAAGCGGTAGGAAGATAATCAGCGCGCTCGATTTGTTGTTGAATATCTTCTATGTTGGGTAGATTGACATTACTTTCTCCAGAAGCAAAAATTTGCCAGAGATCGACTAAATCTTGTTCTGTAGTTGTCTCATCTAAAGAAATACCAATAGCATCTCGGTCTAATAATCTTAGATTAATACCCATTTCAGCAGCAGCTTGAATTATAGATTCAGCTTTACTATTCCCAGTTTTTACTCGCAGGGTATCAAAGAAGAATTCTGAAGCAATATCATATCCTAATTTTCTTAAACCTTCTGCCAATATTACTGTTAGTAAATGCACTTTCTCCGCAATACGTTTAATTCCCGCTGCACCATGATAGACAGCATACATTCCCGCAATTACCGCTAGTAAAACCTGGGCAGTACAAATATTACTAGTAGCTTTGTCTCGGCGGATATGTTGTTCGCGAGTTTGCAAGGCTAAACGCAGGGCTGGTTTACCGTGGACATCTTTAGATACCCCCACAATTCTGCCTGGAATTTGTCGTTTATACTCTTCTTTCGTGGCAAAATAAGCTGCATGGGGTCCGCCATAGCCTAAAGGTACGCCGAATCTCTGACTACTACCCACGGCAATATCAGCCCCGAATTCTCCTGGAGGAGTGAGAAGGGCAAGACTGAGAAGATCGGCAGCTACGGTTACTAAAGCTTTATTTTCGTGTACTTTATTGATAAATTCTTGATAATTATAAATTGTGCCATCAGTAGCGGGATATTGGAGTAATGCGCCAAAAATCGGGGTATAAAAATCAAAAGTCCGATGATCCCCTACAATAATCTCAATATCAATAGGGTTAGCTCTAGTTTTAATTACTTCAATAGTTTGAGGATGGCAGTCTTGAGAGACAAAAAAAGCATTAGCTTTTGTTTTGCATAAGCCATAACTCATACTCATCGCTTCTGCTGCTGCTGTTCCCTCATCTAGTAGAGAAGCATTAGCTATTTCCAAACCAGTTAAGTCGATAATCGTAGTTTGGAAGTTGAGTAAAGCTTCTAGTCTGCCTTGGGCAATTTCCGCTTGATAGGGAGTATAGGCAGTATACCAACCAGGATTTTCTAAAATATTGCGGAGAATTACTGGTGGAGTTATGCAGTTATAGTAACCCATGCCGATAAAAGAGCGATCGACCTGATTTAAAGAGGCAATTTCTTTTAATTTAGCTAGTGCCATATACTCGCTTTGGGCTGCTGGCAACTCTAAGGATTTATTCAGACGGATATTGGCAGGAACAGTGCGCTCTATCAGCTCATCGAGAGTATTAACCCCCAAAACCGCAAGCATTTGCTCGATTTCAGCTCGATCTACACCAATATGCCGTGAAGCAAAATCGTCTACAGCTGAAAATTCTTTTTTTGTGAAAACATTTTTATTATTGATAGAAGTTTCTTGATTACGAGTGATGTCTAAATTAACCATAGTAAATTAGTAGCTAGAAAAATAGTGGTACATCGAGCTAATTGCCCCTGACGATACCACTGATATATTTATTTTGTTGTAACAAACCTTAGCAAATTTCTGCTCGACTTGCGATCGACTCTTTACTGTTCAAATATAATAATCGGCTAAGTACAGAACAAAAATTGTAAAGAGTGAAGAAAATCAGTTGGATACTGCTCCAAGTTAATTTGAAAAAGCCGAGATACTCAAAAATTGAATAATTGCTGAATTGACTTTTTGACAAAATCGCGATCACTTGTTGCTAACTTACCAATTTTTTTAACTACTAAGGCATCATCCAGGGTAAATAACTCTGAGTGACTTTTGAAGTCAATTTCCTTTTTGAGATCGTCATAACTAATCTTTGATTATTAGATACCCACTTTAGTTATACTATATTACTGTAATACCGTAATACCATTAGAGTTTTTAATCCGAAATACAGACACAAAGGAGTAAAAGTATGATTCAAGCTTTAGTTTTAAAGCCACGGCCAGCTATCCACCCATAGATGACTAAATTAATGATTAATACCAACAGACCCAGGAAAACTTGCTTTCTTCGTGTCAGTTCACCAGGGTAAATCACAGGTAGAAGATAATGTTCGATAAAACTGGTATCGTAACTGAGAACGCCACCAAGTTCTCTCAGCCAGTTTTCTAGTGGTGTGAGGGGACAAACCCAACCAAAAAGAGAAATGAGTACAGCCCAGACTAATGCAGGCAGGTGGAGAAGAGCGCAACGGCGATACTTCAGTACCAACAGTCCTCCCAGTACGGCAAACAAGATAAACCCCAAATGAAGGAGGACAACTAAATCAGCGATTAGACGATAAATCATGGTAACCAGAACTCCAGACGAGTAATTACCTGACCAAATTTCTCGTCTTAGCTTCAAATTCCCTACTTCTAGTAATATTAAAGTTAATGGGTCACTAGCGAGAGCGGCAGAGCACTCGACTCTTAATCGATTGGTTCTGGGTTCAAATCCCAGGTGACCCACCAAGATCTGACTTTTCTGTAATAGTTTATCCCATCTGAGGAACAAACTGACCTTTTTGATACTTCCAGGCAATATCATCAGGGTCACGCTTACGGCTCCACTCCGTAAAATCAGGTTGAGAACGTTTGATTCTCAGAAGGCGATCGCCACATTTCAACCTCTTCATCATTTGCCTACCACTTAATGGTCTACTTTCGAGGGAAAGAGCTTGAGCGACACTTGTTTTCTTGGTCTTTTGAGTAGTTTTCTGCTTCTGCTTAGTTTTAGAATTAGTGCGGGAAGATGGTTTGGGTTGAGATTCTACCTTATCTGGTGAAGCATCAAGCTTAGAAACTTCAAGGGGAACAAACTGACCTCCTTTGTATTGCCATGCAACTCCTTCAGGGTCACGTTGTTTACTCCACTCTGTAAAATCAGGTTGAGTGCGTTTAATCCTCAACAGTCGATCGCCACACTTCAACCTCTTCATCATTTGTCTGCCACTTAATGGTTTACTTTCGAGAGAAGGAACTTTAGCGACACTTGTTTTCTTGGTCTTTTGAGTAGTTTTCTGTTTCTGCTTAGTTTTAGATTTAGTACGAGAAGATGGTTGGGGTTGAGTTTCTACTCGCTCTAGTGAAGCATCAAGCTTAGAAACTTCAAGGGGAACAAACTGACCATCTTGATATTGCCAAGCAACACCATCAGGATCTCGCTGTTGACTCCATTCGGTAAAATCTGGTTGAGAGCGTTTGATCCTCAACAGTCGATCGCCACATTTCAACCTCTTCATCATTTGTCTTCCACTGTAGGGTCGATTTTCCAGAGGTGCAGTTTGAGCATCCGCTTTTTTCTTGACCTTAGACTTAGCCTTTGATGCTGAGGGTTGAACCTGTAACTCTTTTGGTAAAGGAGTTAGAGTATATCCTTCCAGTGGCGTTTCATGACTAATGATCCCCTTCTCTGGATGATATTGGATAATGGAACTGCCACTAAACCAATCTAATGCTGTCCTCACCCAAGACCAACCAGGGTTAGAGCTTTTTTCCAGACAAACTTCCGTCTTGCGTCCATTGGCAGCAACCAAATAATGGGTAGGGTGAAACATCCCTTTGGTGGGACGCTCCTGAGCAGCTCTCTTTCTCCTGGGACGACAGGACAAACAGTATTGTGGCATCTTGCCTGGATAGATTTCTCTTGTCGTAGTGGTATGACATTCAGCACAGATGAAAGTAACAGGATGAGTGTGAATGGTACGAGCATGAGCGCGAACAAGGAAAGTTTGAGAAGGCATGAAAGAATGAAATCAGACGGATAGCTATTTATATCTACGATAACTCAAAATCGACAACAAGCAATGCAAATAACTAGAGAAATTGAATAATCTGTAGCCAATCCAGCTCGCACCAAAGTACCAAACTACTCAAATCGGTGTTTCGTCTCAAAACCATCCAACTGCGAGGCGATGGGTTGTATGCAGGCTTGCCGATCAAGGTTATCGCTTATCTGATGATATTGCGTTTGCTCTCGCAAAAAGCTTTTAAGAATTTGTCAGTTGCACAGACCCTACGCCAAGTCAGACGGGAAGGCAACCTAGATAACTTTATTAATCAGCATTTTCATGCCTTGATTGGCGGAACTTAGCTCATAAGTATCGATTCAGAAGAATTTAGAATTATCAGTCCACAATTGAAACCTGCTGCTGGCGGACGTGTGCAACAGTAATCCACAATCGAAAAACATTAAATTAAGAAGACTCGGCGAACCAAGAATCCCTCGCTAGAATTTAGAGTGAGCCGTTCAGGCGAACGAAAAATTTAGTGATGGGAGTGTCAATTAGATTAAATGCAATTTGTTTCCGACCCCGATATAGCAGTCAAAATCGAGAAAATGAAGCGCAGAGTGCGCTGGCAAGAACCATTACTCGAAGAAAAAGAAATCGACCAGACTAAACTGGTAATTGAGGATAGCGATCGAGATAATCCTGAATTCTCTTTCTTAGTTATAGGTGATAGTGGCTGCGGATCTCACCTCAAACACCATCCTCAACGCAAGATTGCCGAAATGATGCTGCAGCATCAAGGACAATATCGTTTTATTATTCACACTGGAGATGTAGTATATCAAGTAGGTTCTAGCGAATACTATCACGATAATTTTATTAATCCCTACCAAGAATTTTTAATCGGAGGAGAAAATCCCCAACAGCTACAATACGATCGCCTGACGTTTAAACTACCCTTTTTCCTCGTTCCTGGCAATCATGACTATTACGATCTGCCTTTAATTTACGGCATATTAGCGCAGGCAACTTGGTTACCTCGTCGTTTATTACGGGGCAGAATCGATCTAGATGTAGGTTGGCATGGCTCTTATGAAGGAGATGCTTACGCTAGAGCATTTCTAGATTATTTAATTGAAATTAAAAGTAAAGTTAATTTAGAAAAACATTTAGATACTCACTATACCGCCAAACATACAAGCGATCGCTGTTTAAACTATCAGTCAGGTAAATTTACTCGTCTACCCAACCGTTATTACACTTTTCGCTATGGCGGAATTGATTTTTTTGCCCTCGACTCCAATACTTTTAACCAGCCTTTATCCATACCCGATACAGAAGAAGGACAAAATCAGCGAGCAAAATTATTAGCACGTCAAAGTGAATTAGAAGAGCGAGAACAAGAAATTCAACAAGCCATGGATAAGCTCGATCGCAACAACCCAGAAGATGCCGAACAGCTAGATGATTATTACGCCAAACTAGAGCATATTGAAGAAAGCCAACGTGATATTGAAAAACAATTGAATCGACACCAAGAAACTACTGATTGGGAGCAGTTAGCATGGCTCAAAGCTAATTTAGTATCATCCTGGCAAGATGAATCTGTAAGAGGCAGAATTATTTTCTTACACCATCCCCCCTACGTTACCGAAAAAACTAAATGGAATCAGGGACAGACTTTAGCAATTCGCGACCACTTGCGTCAAGTATTTGACGATGTGGTTAAAGAGATCGACACATTGCCCGAAAATCGGTCTGTAGTAGATATAGTAATATCAGGACACGCCCACTGTATGGAACATCTCTACACCAAAGATACAGGATATGCAGATTCTTATACTAACTGGATTGTCTGCGGTGGTAGCGGTCATAGTTTGCGCCGTCAAAGAAGAGAAGGTACCGTATTGTTTGCAGATACAGACGATAGTTCTCATCCTATCGGTCAATCTCATTTATTTTTAGGACGCAATGGTAGCGGGAAAAATAAAAAAAGACCCTATTCTTTTCTTCGTATTGATGTCCGAGCAGGAGATAAACCCGAGTTTATTGTCAAACCCTATGTAGCAGAATGGCATCAACGGCAATGGAATGAATATGCGATCGATCCTTTTCTTATTTAACGTCAGTTCGACAAGACTAAAAAATAATTATTATTCTTTATTAGCTGGGCAATGTGCAGTCATCTAGCACCCCAATTATTACCTTTTGGTTTACCTCCGTTCGATCTACAAGAGATGGGAATTGATATTGCTTCCTTACTCATTGCTACAGGAGTATTAGTACAGCAAAATCGTCAGGATAAATTAGCCGAACAGCGATCGCATTTAATTTTACAAATAAATCTGCTCACAGAACAAAAAATTGCCAAATTAATCGAACTGATGGAAGAATTACGTACCGATCTTCCGAATATACGCGCTCGCTATGACTGGGAAGCCCAAATCATGCAGCAAGCAACCGATCCTCAAATCGTTCTTAATATCTTACAGGAAAACTTGGCGCAGGCAGAAACAGAACTATCTCAGCCTAATAGCTAACGAATATTTGCTAAAATTAGTAGTTCCAATACTTATAAGCAGTGTAAGCTAAAGTTACTACTCCAGTCATAATTGCTGCTTCATCTACTTCAAATAAAGGATTATGCAAAGGATAATTTTCCTTATCGGTATATCCGACTCCTAGACGAAACATACATCCGGGTGCGTGTTCGAGGTAGACAGAAAAATCTTCTGCGCCTAAAGAAGGTTCGGGGATAATTCGCACGAGATCGCTTCCCCAAGCTTCTCTACTTGCTGCTTCTAAAATTTTGGTTAGATCGGGATCGTTCTGGACAGAAGGAACTCCCCGACGATAATTTACCTGATATTTAGCTCCATAAGTTTGGCAAACACTAGAGACAATATTTTCAATCCACTCGGGTAAACTTGCATGACTATCAGGATGAAGAGAACGAACAGTACCTACCATTTTTACCAGATCGGCAATAACATTAGGTGCTCTACCACCTTCGATTTTACCAATAGTTAAAACGATAGGATGTAAAGGATTTTGGGTTCTACTAATTGCTTGTTGTAAACTCGTAATAACTTGAGCAGCAATCCAAATAGCATCGATCGCTTGATGAGGACGCGCTCCATGTCCTGATTCTCCTTGAATGATAATTTCTAAATCATCTGCTGCTGCTGTTAGAGCACCGTGGCGAATACCAATATGGCGAGCAGGAATTGAAGGAAAAACATGAACTCCTAAAATAGCATCAACCGATTCTATTGCCCCATCTTCCACCATCCACCTCGCTCCTTGAGCGATTTCCTCTGCTGGTTGAAAAAGAAAACGGATAGTTCCCGGCAAAGATTCTGTTAACTGGGATAAGACCATTGCTGTACCTAAACCCAAGGTGGTATGAACATCATGACCACAGGCGTGCATTATACCAGGAATACGAGAAGCAAAGTCTAGCTGACTCCGTTCGTGAATGGGTAAAGCATCCATATCGGTGCGAATAGCCAAAGTCCGTCGATCGGTTCCTTGACCCGTTAGTTCACCAACGACTCCTGTTTTTCCGACTGCTTCTTTAACGTGAAGACCACAGGAAGATAATACTCCAGCAACATAGGCAGCCGTTTGATATTCTTCTCCACTTAATTCTGGATGAGCATGGAGATGACGACGAATTTCGATTAATCTGGGAGCTAGAGTTTGAGCTAGGGTTTTAATCTCGGAAAGCATCTATTAACAGTTAACAGTTATCAGTTATCAGTTATCAGTTGAAAAGATTGAAAAAAAGAAGAAATAAGAAATATATAAGTTGCTAGGTTTACTTCTTACTTCTTCCTCAATTTCATTTATTCGTACAACCAGGAATGTCTAACTGGTTCCCAACCTACTTGTTCGCTATCGGTGAACCAAAGGCTGATTTCTCTTTGGGCAGTTTCGATCGCGTCAGAACCATGAATTAGGTTACGACCAATACTAACACCAAAATCACCACGAATTGAACCAGGATCGGCACTGATAGGATTGGTAGCACCAATAATTTTTCTAGCAGCAGTAACTACATTCTCTCCTTCCCACACCATGGCAACTACAGGCGCGGAAGTAATAAAATCAATTAGACCAGAAAAGAATGGTTTGTTAAACTAAGCCACCTCGTCACCGAGGTGACTCGTCTTCAGAACCGTGCTTGCAACTTTCACTGCACACGGCTCCTCTGTAATCAGGCTCTTTATGAGTACCACGACCAGTGATTAAAGTAGGAATGTCATCTACCCAAATCCAATTTTGGTTGTCAAACCATTTGGTGAGGAGTTGCCATTCTTTATCTTGTTTGTGGGCTTTGATAGCCTTCAAATCGTCTCTGGTTTTTTCATCATGGCAATGTCTGTGAAGAAGTTGACGGTTGTTTAGTGAGTTATTACCCCCAGCTTTCCTGGGAATAATGTGGTCGTCTTCTATTACGTCATCTTCTTGAAAGGGAAGTCTACACCAGTTACACTTGCCATCTTGTTTATGTAGCATTTTGGCTATGGAGTCTTTTAACTCAGGATGCTTTTTCATCCTTTTAGCCCAATAAAGTGTATTACCGTCATAAGGCGAGCATTCACCTTTGACTTTGGTGTGTCTTGTAATGGCTGTTTGTGGATGTTTTATTAATTCAAAGGTATTTTCTTTGTATTTACATCCAAAAACCCAGTTATCGTTTCCTATTGTTGTCCAGTACTTTTTAGTTACCCATTTTTTGTTTTTCTTTGGGTGTCTCCTGTCTGCCCATCTGCGAACTCTAATATGAGTTAATCTATATAACTCTGAAAAGATTTCTTTGCTACAGACTGTTTTGAAATAGTTGCACCATCCCCTGATTATGGGGTTTAACTCTTTGATGAGTTTAATTTGTGGTGCAGCATTGAGCTTTTTGACCGTGTCAGCTATCTTTTGGTAGTGTCTTTTGACACTTTCATCGGAAGGCTTGATGATGGTTTTGAAGCCAAGTATTTCACCATTGGTGTTTTTTCCAGATTGATACTTACCTACTTTGTATTGTCTGATATTAAAACCAAGAAAATCAAATCCTGGTTTATGTCCATTCAATTCATTGAGGGTGTGTACTATCTTGGTATTACTTGGTTTTAGCTCTAAATCAAATTGGGCTAACCACTCACAGATTATCTTTTGACATTGTTTTAAAACTTCGAGATTTTCGTGGAATATGACAAAGTCATCGGCATATCTGATTAAAGATGCACCCTTTACTTGTCTTATTCTATTTTCCATTCCGTGTAAGGCTATATTGCTCAAGAGTGGGCTTATTACTCCTCCTTGAGGCGTTCCTTGGTGGTTTGGAGTTCTTTCGTGTTTGACATAATCGCAGATATCAGCTTTTAACCAGGCTCTAATTTGTTTCCTCAATTTTGGGAAAGTTTTTAGCTTGGTTAAAAGTTTTTGGTGGTTAATTTGGTCAAAACACTTGCTAATGTCGGCATCTAGTACAAATTTAGATTTATATCTAATTTGGTTAAAGATTGCTTCTATTGCGTCGTGTGCGCTTCTTCCAGGTCGGAAGCCGAAGGAATTTCCTTCAAATTTTGCCTCCCATTCTGGTTCTAGGGCAGCTTTAGCTAATGCTTGGACTGCTCTGTCGCGCATCACAGGAATACCAAGAGGTCGCTTCTTGATGCAACAGCGAGTGGGGGAAACCCCCAAGACCGCGCTGCATCGCTTTTCATCTCTACCAGGTTTGGGAATCCATACTCTTCTTATGGGTTTGGATTTATCCCCTAGTTTTAGGTTTTCAGCGAATTTAAGACGTTGCTTTGGGGTTAGGGATTTAACCTTATCCACACCAGCCGTCTTTTTCCCTGAGTTGTCCTGTGTGACCTTTCTGACAGCTAATAGTCTGTTGTAGTAGGAGTTGATGAGGGTTTTTTGTAGCCTTCTTCCTTTCTGTTCATCGCCACTGATATAGGCTCGGTAGATTCTCTTTTGTAACTTAAATGTAGCTTTCTGTATTTTACGCCAGTTAAGTTCATTCCATTCCACAGTATTTGAATTCAAATCTGTCTTAGACATATTCATTACTACTTAATCACTACTATCCTGATTCCAGTGGGTACGTCGGCGAGGGGCTGTCTTCTGAGGTTTCCTCAGAAGCTTGTACGCCCCGTATATCCTTGGCATTACCCTTCTTTTACTTTTGTTTCAGTAAAGCGATACTCGTCATTCCGAGTTAAGGCGTTGGCTTCTTACCCAATCCTGCCCCCCAATAACCTCTATTACTAGAGAGATTGCATCTTGGTTGATTACTTACTCTACTCGACCATTGAGTAAGAGTTATTGGGGGGTTATCCCGTTCCGAATACTCTGTTGGTATGAATCTTTAGGATGCGTCTCTACACCGACTGCGATTGGTGTTAGCTACTTATGGAGAAGTTAAGTAACAATGATTTGCAGCATGAGCGTTTTGGTCGCAGCTTATCAGTACTGAGTTTAGCTTGCTTCAAATTCACGATGTCTAAGACTTTCACCTATCCACCGAGCGCGATTAGTGTTAGTTACTTACAAAGGAATTAAGTAACAATCTTTTGCGTGTTGCCTTTTGGCTTGCAGCCTAACAGGTCTGTTTGGCTGCGTCGTTCTAACGATGGTTGGGGTGCTTTGAGCGTTTCGCCCTATCCTTGGAATTCTTGCTAGGGATTGACCAGTTCAGCCTACTAGTCATTGACCCATTTAACCCCGCTTCAGGCTTTGATGACCAGTCGCGAACCTGGGGGTTATGCTTTTACTCCTAACACCTGGAGAGTAGGGCTTGAGGATTTAGACTTTTATTAGTATTTAGTACCTTATTACAGGCTCTCTCACCTACACAGAGTATTCAGTTATCAAGGTTCTTATTTGACCTGTTAAGATTTATGTTTTTGTTAATGTTTCTTAACTTTTGGTCGTTAACCTAGCTAGTACCACGTAGCTTGTGCTACTTTTGTACTAAACGGGTCGCACTCCTTTGTGAACGTCGTAATGTTTTTCGGCTAGTTCGCGGGAAACTTTCATCATTTTTAGTCCTACTAAGGTAAAACCTTTGGCTTCAAAACGGTGAAGAATTTCCCCGACTAAATGACGTTGTACCCCATCGGGCTTAATCATGATAAAGGTGCGTTCCAAAATTCCCTCCTGAATTATTTACAAATTGTCACAAATCCCAGATTAACTCAGATTTTACTCTTTTATAGCTATTTAGTATTTAGTATTTAGTTTTTAGGAGGAGGAGCTAGTACAGTTAAACCACTAGGTATACATTCAACTTCAATAGGGGTTGTACCAATCATTTCTCCATCTAGTACTACTTTTTGTGGTGGATCGGTTGTTACCTTGATTTTTTTAGTTTTTAAATTGATAATATCATCGCGATTCGTAGGAGTTTTAAATAAAGCTGCTCCCAATAAGCTAGCCATAGCAGTAACAGTTTCTAGATCGGTTGTAGGTGCAGCAATCGTTACATCTAAAAGACCATCTTTCAGATTAACCGACCCAAAACCTTGCGCCATCACCGAAGTTGGTGGCGCAGCATTGGCAATAGTAACAGCACCAGCGTGAAATTTCTTAACCACGCCTTCAACCTCAATCTCGGTAGTAAAAAGCTCTTGTTCTTTTAACTGTTGAATACCAGCCATAATATAAGCAAAGACTCCCCAACGGTCTTTGGCTTCGCGGTCTGCTCTTTCTATTGTTTCTGCTTCTAAACCAAGACCAGCGAGTAAAATCATCGGCAAACCATTACAACAAGAAACATCAACAGTATGGGTATGACCCTCTATAATGACCTCACAAGCACTTTGAATTGGGTTAAAGCCAAAGGGAATACCTAAAGCCTTAGAAAAAGCATTAGCTGTACCCCTGGGAATGATCCCTAAAGGAATATCTGTGCCAATCAATGCACCAGATACAGTTGATACTGTACCATCTCCACCAGAAGCAATAATTAGATCGGCTTGAGACTCGATCGCGTCTTTAGCTAACTTTTCAGGACTAATTTCTGTAGTAGTAGGATGAACTATTAATTCCATCGCTGGTTGAAGCAGTTTTTTAATTATGGCTAAATCTTCATCTGCATTACCTTGACCAGAAACAGGATTAAAAATTAGATGAGCGATACGATTACGTCGTAGTCGATCGATAATTATCTCGGCTGTAGCTAAATTAATCGCTATAGGGACGTTTTTTACTACACAGATACGCTGGAGAACTTGAATATTTGGTTCTTGAAATTGAGTATAGTCAGTATCCAGTAAACAAATAACAGCAGTTATTTCGCCTTTTGCTACTAAAGATGTAAGTTGGCTATCTCCTCCTTGATAACTAGGAAGTAGACAGTCTACAGACAAATCTGTTTCTGCTTGAATCTTTGTACCTATTTCTTCTGGAGTAACCAAGCGATAACGAGACAAAACAGCTTGATGTTTGCGGAGAAAATTGACTGTATTTTCTAGTTGATTTTGGCGATTAATTACGGCTATGGTGGCAGACATAAGGTAAAGTGTATCTCATTAAGTGACTACTCCCGACTCTCATCCTACGGATAGAGAGCGGGCTTCTCTAACTCACGCTAGAGACGGGAGCTGCCCCTCGCCACTTATCTAGGCAGAATGCCCCCGACAGCCCGACGGGGCTTTTAAAGGGCGGAAG
>JASJDJ010000033.1 GCA_030065635.1 Xenococcaceae cyanobacterium MO_188.B32 | reverse complement strand
AGCTTTAAATTTTGGCTTTTCGCTTTTGTCTTAGTTGATGAAACTCAATCAGGATAAGGGTTTGATGGGGATATGACCCTTTATTTCACGAATCGTTGCCATCCCCCAAGATGGAGCAAAGATATCATCTGAAACTTCAGGTGGTGATCGAGGTGGAAATTTAACCGTGATTGCCCCAGATTCCGTAAAAGTAATTGGAACTTCAGCTGATGAGCAATTGGCTAGCCGCTTGTCCACCAGAACTTTTGGTTCTGGAAACGCAGGAGACTTGAATATTTTCACTGGGAAGCTGATTGTTCGAGAAGAGGCAGTGGTAGCGACTGAAACTTATAGTAGTGGACAGGGAGGAGATTTGCGAGTAATTGCTTCTGAAGCTGTAGAAGTTATTGGAACAGGTTCAAAACCCATAGAACCAACTAGGTTAACAACAACCCTAAGCATCGTGGGACCAATAACAATAGGATTTGTTCAAATTCCACAAATAATCCAAAAGGAGTCTCAACCAACTACTCGCAGCGCCTTGACTTCTGGCACTTTTTTAGATGCTGGTAATGCTGGAAATATAACGATTAATACCCCACATTTGACTGTCAAAGAAGCAGCACAAGTTCTCGCTCTAACCTCTAATAAAGGAACAGCGGGAAACATCGAAGTAACTGCAAAAACTTTGGAGGTTAGGGATGGCGGAAATCTCAACACCATCACAAAAGGTAGCGAAAAAGCTGGTGATATCACCTTGATTGTACTTGACAGCATTATCTTGACAGGGGATGAAAACACTGGACTCCTTGCCAACACTACCTCTGAATCTTCAGGCGACGGGGGCAATATTATCATCGGCAACATCATAGCTCCCAGAACTTTAATAATTCAAGATGGTGCCAGAGTCGCTGTAAATAGTGAGGGAGAGGGAAAAGGGGGTGATATTGAAATTTTCTCAGGCTCTCTGACACTTGACAATGAAGCAGCAATCTCGGCAGAAACCAGAAGCAATCTGGGAGGTAATATTACGCTCCAGATAGACGACGACCCCTTGATCTTTCGACGCCGCAACAGTTTAATCTCTGCCACTGCTGGTGATGAGCAGTTTGGCGGGGATGGGGGAAATATCATAATTAACGCGCCCTTTCTCATCGCTTACCCTTCCGAAAATAACGATATCATTGCTAATGCCTTTGAGGGCAGGGGAGGTAAGATCAACATCACTACTAACGCCATCTTTGGCCTTGAGTTTCGCATGCAACTAACTCCTCTGAGCGACATCACGGCCTTTTCGCAACAGAACCCCGAACTTAACGGTGTGGTAGAAATTAATACATCGGGCATTGACCCAACTCGCGGATTGCTTACCTTACCAGAGGAACCAGTTAACACCGAAATTAGTCAGGGCTGCCAAACAGTTAGAGGACGGGAAGCTGTTGAGTATTTTGATGTTGGACGGGGTGGCTCACCTGTTACCCCCGATGAACCACTCAATGCTGATGGTGCTTTAGAAGATTGGATTCCCCTTGAACCTAAGTCAGACAATGGCTCAGATTCAGGGACAACAATTCATTCTCCTCATTCTGCTAAAACTCAGTTCATTTCACCTTGTCCTGCTCAATAGAAGTTCTTAGAGGTTTAACTTGTTACAACATTTGCTATACGGAAGTTTAGGGGTTTTGATTAGCATGAGCTTTAGTTCTTTTAATGCTCAGGCTATCGAGCTGGCTCAAGTTCCTGACGGCGAAGCAACCCCTGAGCTTCCTCCTCCACAGAATATTAACCCACCTTCCCATGTTCCTCAAACAACCCCAAAACCATCCCAGCCAGCAGAAGACCTATTAAAACAGGGTCCTTCCTCCCCTAATACAACTCCAAAATTGCCTGAGACGGTTCCTGAGAGTATCACCGTTACCGAGTTTGAATTCAGAGGTCACACGGTTTTCAGCTCGGAAGAATTAGTTCAAGAATTAGCTGAAACATTTGACACTGTCTTGACTAAGACTGACGAGTCCATTTCCTTGTCCAGATTGCTCCAGATTGCTGCTGAGGTAGCTAGTATTTACAATAACAAGGGATACAGAACCTCTGGAGCGATTATTAATATTCCTCTTGAAACAAGAAAGAACAGAAAAGGGAAAGTCATAATTGAAGTAATTGAAGGGAAATTAGAGGGGGAGCCTAAAGTAATAGCTCGCAATGCTGGTAGACTTAATAGTTATGTGCGATCGCGTTTAGGAGTTGAACCAAAAGAGCCTTTGAATGTTGATGATTTGCAGGAAGCACTGCAACTGCTGCAACTCGACCCTTTAATTGAAAGCATATCGGCTACACTGTCAGCTGGATCGGATACTGGGAAGAATATACTGGAGGTTAAGTATCTTGCGGCACCAACCTTTAATCCTCAAGTTTTCTTGGATAATGGTCGCTCTCCCAGTGTTGGCAGTTTTGAAAGGGGAGTGTTGCTGCGAAAAGCTAATTTACTGGGACTGGGGGATGGCATTAGCTTGGGCTACATTAATACCGATGGTAGCGATCGCTTAGATGTTAGCTATGAGTTGCCGTTCAATGCCAGCAATGGTAGCCTCCGTTTTAATTATGTCCAAAATGATAGCAATGTTGTTGAGCCTCCCTTTAACGATTTGGATATTGAATCGGAGTCTCGCTACTATGAACTTACCCTGCGCCAGCCGGTAATCCGCAGCATCAAGGAACGAACCTTTCAGGAATTAGCCTTTGGTTTGACAGGATTTTGGCGAGAAAATGAGTCCTCCGTCTTAGGGATGCCCTTTCCCCTTACTCCAGGAGCGAGTGATGATGGTGAAACCAGCATCTTTGCCCTGCGGTTTCTGACTGACTGGACGCTGCAAAATGCCCAAGAAGTCATTGCTCTTCGCTCCGAATTCAGCTGGGGACTCGATGCCTTTAACTCAACTGTTAGGCGACAAATTCCTAATGTGGAGGAGATTCCTGACAGTCAGTTTTTTGCTTGGAGAGGGCAAGCTCAGTGGGTACGTATCGTAGATGAGGAAACATCGCTGTTAATTCGTGCCAATGCCCAATTTGCTGGAGTACTGTTGCCTTCAGAGCAGTTTTCCGTTGGTGGTTTGGGCAGTGTTAGAGGTTATCGGCAAGATCAGCTGCTCACTGATAATGGTCTATTCACATCTATAGAAGTTCGGCGGACTATTCTCCGAATTTCTGAGGGTCAAGGCAGATTACAGCTCATTCCCTTTATTGATTATGGCAGAGGCTGGAACAGCTCTCAGAAAACCAACCCAGAACCGAACGACTTAGTATCTGTTGGTGTTGGTTTACAGTGGCAACAGGGCGACAATTTTACCGCTCGCCTTGACTGGGGAATTCCTTTAGTTGACGCGGATTTGAGGAACAGAACATGGCAAGAAAATGGCATACTTTTCACCGTACAGTGGAATCCTTCTTTTTGAAGCTGATCCCATTATGGGTAAGTTTCGTCAAAAGAAGGGCATACCGTTTAATGGTTTTACTGGTACTGGGCATATTTCTCTCAGTAGATATTTTGCCTGGCTTATCCCAAATTCCAGTTAATCAGTCTCAGAATGGAGCTGAGGAATTGGTAGAACAGGGCAGCATTTGCTACGAGACCGAACAGTTTTCTGAGGTGTTAGAGTCTTTGCCACCTGAGGAACGCGCCCAGAAACTGGTGGAACAGGGGCAAATTTGTTACGGAAAGGGACAGATTTCTGAAGCGGTAAATTATTTGCAACGAGCTATAGACAATTTCGAAACCCGAAGGGATTGGAATAATCTTGCTATAACTTCAACCAACCTCAGTCGGATATTTCAGGAATTAGGACAGTACACTCGCGCTTGTAGTACGCTAGAACAAGCTTTAGAGCCCGATCTTCAGTTTTGTCAAGATCAAGACTCCACTGAAGAAAATCCGGAGGAGGTAAACAAAACTTTGCCACAACTGCCAGACCGTATCCAAGTTGTTGTCTGGCGCAGTTTCGGTGATGTCCTGCGGGTAATTGGCAAATTAAAAGAGTCAGAAATAGTCTTAGAGAAAGCCTTAAATTTAACTGATGAACCAAATGCTCTAGCTGCTACGAGACTTAGTCTAGGGAACACTTACAGAGCTTGGGGAAATTTAGAACGCGATCGCCGAGCAGAACCTAAGTATGAATATATTCCCTGGCGCTGTGAAAATCAGGGAACTTTCAATCAAGAAATTCAAGGATATTACGACGAGGCTAGAAGAAGATATGAGAAGGTGATAATTAGGGAACCTCCAAGTGAAGAAGATAATTCCTCTGCGCATAAAGAGAAGTATCAGCAGTTGGTGATTACGCAATCAAAGGAATCATCCTTGTCAGCCAAGGAAATCAAAGCACAACTAAATCTTTTAAGTCTGCTGGTTCAGACGGGTGAAGTGGACTATGCACAAAAATTATCAGAATTTATTCAAATTTCTCATTTGCCTACAAAGCTGAAATCTCGTATAAGTAGGGTAACGGTTTACGCTCAAATTAACTTTGCAAAGAGTCTGGCTTGCCTAAAACAGAAAATTTCTACCGACAATCTCTCAGAAGAGCAGATTAAACTTGTCTCTTGGGAGAACATCAACAACTTATTAGAAACAGCCTTCCAAGATGCCGAGGAACTAGAAGATCGGCGTGCAGCGTCTTATGCTCTTGGCGATCGCGGAGGTTTGTATGAGTATTTAGGTTGGCTAGATGAACAGCCCCAGCAAGAGAAGAAAGCGGAGGAAAGCCGAGCAGCACAGAAGTTATGCCAAGACACTCAGGAATGCAGGGAAGAAGCCAAACAGTGGACTGAAAAAGCACTAGAGCTTCTTCAGCGGCGTGAAGAGGATGAGACTTTATCTTTGATCCAGTTGAGCGAAAGCCCGGAGCTCGGATATCAGTGGCAGTGGCAGCTAGGACGGCTGTTTAAAGCTGAGGGTCAGAGAGAAGAGGCGATCGCCAATTACGAGGCTGCTATAAAAACTCTCGAATCTGTTCGCAGTGATTTGCTTGCTATCAATTCAGATGTACAGTTTAACTTTAGGGACAATGTGGAACCTCTCTATCGAGAACTAGTCGCTCTGCTTTTGCCTGTTTGGGACAAGAATCCATCTCAAGAAAAGCTTAAGAAAGCAGTTTACTATGTTGACTCTCTTCAATTAGCAGAATTGGAAAACTTCCTTCGGTGCAACTTACAAGGGGAAATTGAAACAGTGCAAATACAACAAATTAGTAAGCCGAATGATCCCATAGAAGAATTGTTTACGGAAATTGATCGGATTCTTGATAATTATCCAACGAAAGCAGCCTTCATTTATCCAATTCTTTTAAAAAATCAGATATCGGTCATACTTAAGTTACCAGGAGAAACTCAAGAATTAGAGTACTACAATCCTGAAATAGACAAAGAAAACTCAGAAAAAGAAATAAAAGAAACACTAGCATCAGCACAAAAAAGTTTGACAGAGAAAATTCAATCTAAATATACTCCAGAACCATTAAAGAAATTGTATAAATGGATAATTGGAGAAAAATTTGCCAATAAATTAAAGCAAGAAAAGATAGAAAATCTAATTTTTGTATTAGATAGTGGCTTTCGGACAATTCCCATGTCTGCTCTCTTAGATAATGAGCAATTTGTAGTTCAAAAAAATTACGTAACTAGCGTAATTCCTGGAGTTCAACTATTAAGATCTAAAAGTGCTAAATCACCAGATCGTAACGCATTAATCATGAGTGCAAAAGATACTTATGATATTGTGACTCAAAAAAATCTTAATGCACAAATCGATTTTATAGAAAATACATTGACTAATGCTAAAATCAACTTTAAAACAATTAACCAAAACGATTATAAGAAAGCAAATTTAAAAGAAGAATTGAAACTAAAATCATATTCCTTAATTCATATAGCAGCTCATGGTAGGTTTAATTCTAATCCAGACGAAGCCTATATAAAAATAAGTGATGAGGATCAGATAAAGATCAATGAGTTAGGTAACTTACTACAAAACAGAAATAATTATAGAACACTAGAATTACTTTTTTTAAGTTCTTGCAGTACAGCGAAAGGAGACAATAGATCTGTTTTAGGATTTGCTGGAATAGCAGTTAAGTCTGAAGCTAGAGGAACAATAGCACCTATCTGGAGCGTAGAGCAACCTGTTACAAATGAAATTGTAGAACGTTTTTATCAATATCTAGATAATCAAGCCAATATCAGTAATTCTGAAGCTCTACATTTTGCGCAAAATAGTCTTATAGATAATCCTCCAGATCACGTTCCGTATATTTTACCCTATCATTGGGCTGCATTTGTTCTCGTAGGTAATTGAATTAGGGATGACAGTAGTCGATAAAAGCTTGGGCATATTCTTGAGCATATTCTTCCAACCCAATTTCTTGTGTACTTAATTGTCTAATAATTAGTAACTTAGCCCTTTGCGGATTCTGAGGGCATAAATCCTCTATAAGTGTAGTTAAAGCATCGTGCCACAAACCTTTGTCACCAAAATAGCGAACTTTATCTTCTGGTGTGCTTCCATTAGGTGGCGAAGGTACATTCTTCCGTTCAATATGACCATCAACTAAAATATTTGCACTTCTATCATTATCGTCACAAATAATTGTGAAACTCCAATTTTCAGTTTCATTATAGTTAAGCGTTATAGGAATTTTAATAGGAATAATACCTGGAGGAGAAGTAATTCTTTCTTTTAGAGGATGTAAATCAAGTTTTAAAGTATCTGATGTTAATTCAAATTGAGTAGATAAATTAGAAAATTGGGTCTTTAACGTAGGATCAGATGGTTCAGGAATATAAATCCAAATTTCCGGATTTGATTTGGCAGCCTTTGCCCTATAAGATATCTTTCCATTGCTAGGAACAAAGGCAGTCAGAGGAGGAAGGTTTGTGGCTGGGCATTCTGCAAATGTTGGGACTCCTATTACTCTACCTCTATATTGTTGATCTTCTTCTCTTGTAATTGATCTAAAAAAAGGTGCTATATCTTCATCTACAGAACTTTCAGATAAAATATTAGTAACATCAGTATCCTGTGCTATTGCATAGTTATCTATAAGTGATTTCTTTATCAAAAAAGCTGACATTGGTGAAAATAGAATACCACCGCCAAGTAGCAGGAACACGATTAATAAAACTTGTTTGATTTTCATGATAGAAACTCTTTGGGGCTTTAATTTAGCGTTTAATTAGTTTTGGCAATTATTAGATTGGCTTCCAGATGGGGATCTATGTTTTTGTTTTTCTCGTAATTCGTTTACTTGTTCTCGAAGCTCATCATCGTATATTGCCCTATCCCAATTTTTAGCCGATTTTACTTGAATTATAAGTAAGTTTTTAGTTTGCTTGAGATTTGTGTAGAAAAGGACAGCATCTTTAAGATCTGCTCCAGCGAAATTAGCTTTATGGGAATCTGTAGTAGAGAAGTTAGCACCTGTAAGATCAGCACCTGTAAGGTTAGTTTTTAAAAGATTAGCACCTGGGAGAACAGCTTCTGTAAGATTAGCACCTGTAAGATTAGCTTTTATAAGCTTAGCACCTGGGAGAACAGCTTCTGCGAGGTTAGCACCTGTAAGATTAGCTTCTGGGAGAACAGCACCTGCAAGGTTAGCTTCGGTAAGATTAGCTCCTGCAAGGTTAGCTTCTGTAAGATTAGCTCCTGTAAGATTAGCACCTGCAAGGTTAGCTTCTGTAAGATTAGCTCCTGTAAGATTAGCTCCTGTAAGGTTAGTATTAGTTAAATTAATACTTTTCCCTTCTTCAAGCTTTTTTATGTTTTCTAGAGAGACATCGCGCCTTCCAATAACAGTGAGAGCTGTTTGAACATTAATATCTATTGATTTGGCTTCTTGTTCTTTTTCTGGTGAAGGGGAATTGTGTCTTACATAGAAAGCAAGAATTTCTATAATTGTCCACCAGTAGTCTTTAGGATATTCCTCAGCAATGCGTTTTAGAGAGAAAATTCCACCTATATGAACAGTTTCGCTTTGTTCTTCTCCAAGTTGTTCAATAGCTTTAGAAAAACGATCTGTAACCAATCTTTCTTGTGTCAGTCTTCGATCTTCTTGAGCATCGCAATATGTCAGGATAAGTCCAACGCCTGTGAAAACAAGTCCGAATGTTTTGACTACTTCTAATAATGTTTTGACTTTTTCACGTTTAACAGAACAATTCAATGAAGTCCAGAATTCTTGTAAAGTTCCCATACACTTGTCGTTTAAATCAATTAAACTTACTAAAACGTTTATTGAGCAGGACAAGGTGACACTAGCTGAGTCTTGACAGCGTCAGGAAAATGGATGGTTGTCCCTGAATTTGAGTCATTTTCTGACTTAGGTTCAAGATCAATCCAATCTTCTAGCACTGCATCAGCATTGAGTGGTTCATCGGGGGTAGGAGGCGAGCCACCCCGTCCGACATCAAAATACTCAACAGCTTCCTTCCCTCTAACCGTTTGGCACCCCTGGCTAATTTCAGTGGTAATCGCCTCCTCTGGTAAGGTAAGTAATCCGCGAGTTGGGTCAATTCTAGAAGTATCGATCTCTATAATTCCTGATGCTATACCTCCACTGGCATTAATATCGTTGAGTCGAGTCAAGTCCTCCCTTTCCGCAATCCCAAACAGGTCTTGGGTTTTAATTTCAATTGTGCCGCCCCTGCCCTGGGGAGCATTGGCAATAATGTCGCTCCCATTTAGACCTTCAGAAGGGAATACAATGATAAACCCGTTGGCATTAAGAATTTCAAGATTGCCACCATTAGCTTGACCAGAAGCCCTGGCAGAAATCAGGCTTTCGTTGCTCAATGTCAACCAATCTGATATCTGTAGGGTGATATTCGCACCTTCTTCTTTTTCACTTTTTGCGGTTTCAGAACTAATTAAACCTCTATCTAGAGACAGGGAATTAGCAGTAATTTTCAGATTACCTGCCTGTCCTTGGAGACTGCTAACACTTACTTGTGACTCATCTGAGATGATCATCTGCCCGGCTTTCACAGTTAAATTCCCGGCGGGGCCTCTCTCGCTTTGAACCGACAAGCCTCCTCTGATCTCAAACCCTGGAAGCCCGCCGCCACTAATTTGCAGAAACTCGGTGGCATTGACGGTCACGTTTCCAGCTGTCCCTAATTCTAATTCGTTAGTAGCGAAGATGAGGCTGTCGATTATTTTCAAATTATTCACATTGATATTTATACTCCCTGCATTTAGTCCTTCAAAGGCGGCAAAGGTGGTAATTAGAGACTCATGAATATTCATAGAATCTGAACTAAGACCAATATCACCCCCTTTAGCTTTGCCAAAAGTAGCAGCCCCTATCGAACTATTATTAGTAATAGTTATATCTCCACCAATAGCATTGACAGTAATATCACCCGCTTTTCCTTCATCCCCAGTAGAGGTATTAAGCTCACTCTTGGATAATAGGTTGAATGCACCGCCATTGGTTACATCGATAGTTATACTTCCTGCATTTCCTGCGCTAAATGTACCAGTGTCAATGAAAGAACCATCAGTGATATTGACCGAACTAGCCTTGACAGTAATATCCCCCCCTTTACCTATGCCAGAAGTACCAGCAATAATCTCACTATTATTAGTAATAGTTATATCTCCAGTAGCATTGAGGTTGATATTTCCTGATTGAATATTTCTTGGCTGAACTACTGTATTGTCTACAGAAGTTTCATCTATTTCAAAATCATTTCCAGTGTCAATTTTCACCTTATTTAAGTAAATTGAGCCAGCATTAATATTGATGCCTTTATTTTGCTGGTTATCGAATTTACTAACTGTAATATTGGCACGAGTTGTACTATTAGCAAATTTGGGTGTGAGATTATTGGAAGCAGTATTTCCTGGTAGTCCTCCTGGTAGTTGTTGCCAATCAATCCCTGCTCGTACGTCAAGAGTGGGTTGATTGCTAGAACGGACTGAAATAGTTGTCCCATCTACTGTAGTGAACTCTTTCGGAATGCTTGCTTGCTGTGAGTCAGTAATTGTGACATCGCCTCCAAAAGTTACACTCCCCCCTGCCAAAATGTATAGCGATGCTCCAGAATAAGCTTCCAGAGTCACATCACCATTGGCTTTTATTACCTGGTCGTGGGGAATGATAAAATCTACTACATGGCCATCTAGTTGCTCAGTCCTGAAAATTCCCCCCATTGTGTAAACAGCATTACTGCTTAAAGAGCGATTGGGAGAGCGAAATACCATATCCCGACCAGTGACTAGCTCACTATTTGGATTATTCAGACCAGACAGGTTGATCGCCCGCCCGCCCTGCACCAATAATTCTCCCCCAGCTTCTGCTGTAAACGGCTGGGGAACACTATCTTTTAACCACACTGTATCTTGAGCTTTGAGAGTCAAATTCCTTCCCGCCTTGAGCTGACCCTGTAAGTCTAAATTCTCTGCCTCCAGGACTAGATCTTGCCCTACCTCTAAATTTCCTACATTAACAAGTTCTCCGGGCTCTTCTCCTTCAAATTGCAAGCCAATTGGTACGGGAACATCAATAGTTAAGAGAGGAGCTGCTTGCGGATTAGTGGCACTGAACTGACTTCCATCGGGAAAAAGAATGAGATCGGCAGTAGTGGCTAAAAACGAACCCCTAATATCTAGGCTGGCATTGGGACCAAAGATAATCCCATTAGGATTGAGAAAAAATAGATTGGCATTTCCCAACACTCCAAGCGTCCCCAATAAGTGGGAAGGTTTACTACCTGTTACCCGACTGAAAATATTCTCAATTAATGTAGGATTTTTAAAATAGGCTCCTCTTCCTTCATTGATATTGAATTCTCGAAAACTGTGGAAGAGGTTAGAGCCGCGAGCCGCACCCCCATCAATCCGGTCAGCTTGCCCATTGAGAGGCATGACCCTTGAACTCTCTTCCCCCAGAGTGTCATCAGGAATAATTTGAGCGAGGACGCTCCTGCCAGAACCAGCTTCCGTCGCACCGCTGAGTGCTAAGTAAAGGGCTATCCAAAAATGCCAAGGTCTACATTGCCAGTTGACGATCATCGGAGAAGTTCCTCCCGACAATTTATAGTGTAGCTGTTGTAAACTACGCTTACAGTACGGTTTTTAGCTGCAAGTAGTCTTCACTAGAATTTTACCAATGATCATACAGCTAAGAACGACTGATTTTCCGAGAGCACCGAGTCTCATCAGGAAAATTAGTTTCCGCTCGCTATCGCCCTAACGTGGGATAATTTCTTTTTTCTCACGTTCAACTCTCATCTTTTCTCACATAGCGATCGCTTTCACTTGACCTCAACTCTTTGTACTGCCTTGGTAGGGGGTTGATCCTGTAGCATGCGATCGCTAATAAATTCAGGCAACTTTACTGGAAAAAAATCGAGAGAGATTGCTACCAAAGTTTGCTAGAATTAGGTGTTAAAATGTACAGTTTAAACTCGCTCTAGTTTTTAGCATTTAATGAAAGGTTATAAAAGTAGTGAAACCCGTTTAGTCTACCTGTTTAAAGATGGCAGAGAAAAATGGAAAGAAAGAGCTTTATCAAAACAGAAAAAGCTAAGAGCAATGGATATAAAAGTAAGAGATCTTTCTTTAAGTCGTGAAAAATGGAAAGAAAAAGCTAAACAACTGGAAGCTAATTTACAAGAAAAAGAACTACAAATAGAAGAACTAAAAAAAAAAATAGCCAACCGAGAAATCAATCAAAAGCAGATTCGGTAACAGTAGAAAAGTCCAAATCCCGAGAAATAATAGCTTTAAAACCAGCCCAATATACTTATCCTGTTTTTATTATTCAATTAGCAATTCAACAAAGAATAATAAGTTTTACTAGTTGGCGCGGCATCGAAAAAAACTTCAAATTATGGGCGCAGTTTTTTAGTTTCCCAACTCCCGACTTTACTACCATTAGACAATGGTTTTTAAAACTAGGTATTTTTGAATTAATCAAGTCAAAAGAAAAAAGAACGGATTGGATTTTTATTATCGATACAATTTTAGAACAAGGTCACAAAAAATGTTTACTTATTTTAGGCTTATCCTATCAACAATGGACTGAAAAACTTAAAGATAACAGAAAAACCTTGGAACATCATGATCTGGATGTCTTAGCCATAGAAATAGTCGAAACAACTAAAGGTGAAATCCTAGAATCTAGGATTAAGAATTTAGCTAATACTGTGGGAAAACCTTGACAAATTATTTCGGATCATGGTAGCGATATCAAAAAAGGAATTGAACTATATATTTCTCAAAATCCTGGAATAATTTATACTTATGATTTCACTCATCAAGTAGCTTTGTGGCTTAAAAAAGACTTATCAAAAAATCCAAGATTAGTACTGAATTTATTATAGCTCGAGAAACTCTGTTTCTGTTAAGAGAAGAACTTGACCAAACTTCTTTAATAAAATTAGCCGAAATTCTAGGAACAAAAGCTTCAAGTCAGACCTCTTTTTATCAAGTAATCACGGAAAAATTTGGTCGAGAACTATGTCAAAAAAAAGCTCTAATAATTTCTCAAGCAGCCGAATTAGGACGGAGAAAATTTTTAGAAAAACTCGGTTGGTTACTTGATTATGAAAAACAACTTCATATTACGGCTGAAATCCTGGAAGTTTTTGCCTTAGCTAAAAAGCAATTAACGCGCACAAGGACTACATCAGAAATCTCAATCAGACTGGTTGGACTTAACCGATAATTTTTCCGATTCAACTTGGATTCAAAAAGCTCAACAAAAAGTTACTCAATACTTAGGTATTGAAGGTCAAAAAATCCCCCAAAACCAAGCTTTTTTAGCTACATCAGATATAATCGAATCAATTTTTGGTAAATACAAAATATTTGCTTCATCTGCTTCTAATTCGGAGATTAATGAAATGATTTTAACACTTGTTTTATCTACTATGAAACTAACTCCAGATAAAGTACTCCAAGCAATGGAAACTATTCATCTAAATGATGTTAATGCTTGGTCAGAAGAGGTTTTTGGTCAATCTATGTTATCTAAAAGAAAATTGGCTTTTTCTACTTCAACAAATTGCATAAAAGTTGCATGAACCATTTGGCGATCGCCTGGAACAGGATCAACCCCCTAGTTCTAGATTTAGTGTCGCTGACACTTATAGTCAATTCTTCCCGAAAAATATATAGACTTTACTAGCAGCTAACTATGGTCAATAAAAGAAGCAAAAGAAAGAAAATTAAGAAGTTTTACTGTCCTTATTGTAATTTGAGAATGTGGCGAATTGGCAATAGCAAGTATCATGTATTTTATAAAAATGCTGCTCAAATTAAGAAAAATACAGGTTTGTCCGCTAGAAAATCTGCTTTTTTAGCTGCTCAATACAATACTTATGTAGATCGAAATAGATGGATAGAAGCTTTTTGCTGTGAAGAACATGGCATGATGTGGTTTTTAATTTCGGCTTTGGAAGGAGGAAATTATGAATATAGAATAGCAAGAGAAAAAGATTGGTTGCAAACTAATAAAACTCTAGACCCAAACAATACTAATCCTTCTGTAAGTGAATTTACTCAACGCATGAGTCGTAAACCAAAAGAGCGCCAAAGGAATTAACCTTCGGAACTTTCCTGTTGGCAGTTAGATATTACGCTCTTTTTTTTGGAGGAGGAGTGAACATTGGAGGAGGAGTGAACAGTTATCTTTCAAATCGATTTGGGTTTATAGCCGAAAGAAAACTACTGATGTGATAAGAGTATGATTAGGGCTCGCTCCATGGAGTTGGCATGACCTGATTACCTATCCCACACTTCTTTAATGCACTACCTAAATTACCATGCAAAATGAAAAAATATATACATCAGCTTATTCTGTAACTCAAAAAGAAAAAATCTTGGCAGAAAATAAAGCTTCCGATCTTCGTTGTCCTCAAAATGTAGCACTCGACATTCGCAATATTATTAGATTGGTATTGTTAATTTCATCCGATCTAGTTGCGATTGCATTAGGATGGTATATTGCTAAAACTTTTTACCTACGAGCTTTTTTGTTTTTTTCCGAGCGGACAGATGCTGAAATCGATTTATTATTTTCATCAATTTTATTGATTGGCATATTTTTGTTATCGACTTGCCAAGCGTACACGCGAGGAAAAGAAAGCAGAAACCCAATTAATTCAATAAAGGCAATTACCCTTACTTACTTAGCTATAATACCGATAGCTTGGCAATTATATGGTGAAAACTGCTTGACTCAGCTGTTTTTGGCTTGGTCTATTACTTTAGTGCTGCTTAACATTTTTCGTTTTACGATCTTTCAGACACTATTTTATTTACGCCAACAGTACTTGCCTTGGAAAATTAAGGTGATTCTAATCGGAGAGAGAAAAGATATTGAAAAATGCCTACCTCTATTGGAGAAGAGCAAGGAATTTCAAATAGTTACTCAACTAGATTTATCAAAATTTGATGACTACGAAACGATTATGGCCGCGCTCGATCGACTCAATCGAGAACAAATAGGCGAGATTTTAATTTGCTCTTGGGAAAAAATTAAAACCTCGAAAAAGTTTTTATGGAAACTACGCTATAGCGGTATTTATTGGCGAATACTTAAGTTAGACGAGCAGATTGAACTAAATAATCTAAAATTTTCTCAATTTGAAGGAATTCCCTCCTTCATGATCGGCAATCCTCCATCAATTGTGGGAATCGATTTTTTTAGCAAGCGCGTTTTTGATGTCGTAGTCTCATTTATATTGTTAGTTATCTTGAGTTTGCCGATTTTACTAATCTCTTTGCTAATAAAATTAGATTCTTCTGGACCAGTTTTTTACAAGCAAACTCGCGTTGGGTTGAAAGGTAGATGCTTTAAAGTATGGAAATTCCGTACTATGGTGCAAAATGCCAGTCAAATGCAATGGCAATTAGAGGCTAAAAATGAAATTAGTGGAGGAGTGTTATTTAAAATTAAAGACGATCCTCGCATTACTAAGATAGGCAAGTATCTTCGTCAATATAGCCTTGACGAACTCCCTCAATTATTTAACGTTTTGCGAGGAGAAATGAGCCTGGTAGGTCCTCGCCCCTTGCCAATACGAGATGTCGATAAATTTACTCCCGAATACTATTTCCGCCATGAAGTTTTACCAGGAATTACTGGACTTTGGCAAGTAAGTGGTCGTTCGAATACGGATTCAGAAAATGTATTTAAATTAGATTTTGAATATATTCAAAATTGGTCTTTAGCTTTAGATTTTAAAATCTTATTGCAAACTGTTGGAGTGATTTTAAATAGAAAAGGTGCTTACTAGTAAAAATTTAGATACGGGGATAAAATGCTCATGGATTCCAACCTAGATTTAGACGAGTATATCGACTTCCAGAAATACTGGCTAGTTTTGAAGCGACGCTGGATACCAGCCACAGCTATTTTTATTAGTATGGTTGGGTTTTCGCTAATATATGCATTCTCTTTAGATAAAATCTACGAAGCTGAAGCACAACTCCTGATCAAAGTAGATCGAACTGCCAAACTTACTGGGTTAGAAAACAGTACCGGAGAAATAAAGAGTTTAACCACCGACAGCGATCCTCTAACGACAGAAGCCAAAATTTTAGAATCTCGTCCTATTGTAGAAAAACTGATCGAAGAATTAGATTTGAGAAACGATGAAGGCAAACTGTTCAAATATGAAAACGTAGAAGGACCTCTTAAGGTCAAACCTATTAAAGGTACGGATATATTACAGGTAACCTATACCGACAAAGACCCAAAATTAGCTGCATTAATTGTCAATAAAGCGATCGAATTATATATCGAAGATCATACTTTAAACAACCGTTCTGAAACTGCCTCAGCTAGGGAGTTCATTGACAAGCAGTTACCTCAAATAGAAGCTAAAGTTAGAGAAGCTGAAGCAAATCTACGCAGTTTTAAAAATCAAAATCGCATTGCCAGTTTGCAAGAAGAAACAACTGCTAATATTGAGTCGCTCTCTAATGTGGCCGAGCAGATTGATGAAATAAAAGCAGAATTAGAAGATGTAAACGCTCGTTACGTTCGGCTACGGGGTCAACTCAATATGAGTTGGCAAGAAGCTTCCGCGGTTAGTTCTTTAAGTCAGTCTGTAGCGGTACAGAGAGTTTTGGAGCAACTACAAGAGGTAAAAGTGTTACTAGTGCAAAAGCGAAATTATTTATCTGATAACGCTCCCCAAGTTATAACTCTAAAAGAAGAAGAAGCAGATTTAACCGCTCTGTTAGATGAGCAGATAGCCACGACTCTAAATGGCGAGCAACAGTCCTTAATTAAAAACGTTAATATTCTCAGTTTGGGAAATTTAAAACAGGCGCAAATAGCTGAGTTTGCCAGCTTGGGTTTACAAAAGGAAGGATTAGAGGAAAAACTAAAAGATCTTAACAATACCTACCACTATTACCAACAAAAATCTGACACTTTCCCCAAATTACAAGAGCAACAAAGAGAACTCGAACGTCGCGTTGAGGCTGCCGAGTCTACCTATCAAATTCTTCTAAGTAAGTTACAAGAAACTCAAATTATCGAACAACAAAATGTTGGTAATGTCCACGTGATTTCTGAAGCGGTAGTTCCAGAGAAGCACATTGGACCGAGTAAAAAAATAATTGTAGCTGGTGCTGGAACAATGGGAGCTTTACTTGGTGTAGCAGTTGCCTTCTTACTAGATATACGGGACAAGACAATTAAAAACACTAAAGAAATAGAGGAAATGCTACCTTATCTCTTACATGGCATTGTTCCTAACTTTAATAAAATTACTGACAAAAAACAGTTACTGTTACCCAGTCGCTCGACAGCCAATTTATCAAAATTTGCCGATGTCGAGATCTCAGCACTGCTTATCAAGGAAGCCTATCACAATATTCAAATTAGTCTTAAGCTGTTGGATAACGAAGCAGCCAACAAAGTTATTGCTGTAACTAGCTCGGTATCGGGAGAAGGTAAGTCCTCAGTTTCGGCTAATTTGGCTATAGCCAAAGCACAGTGTGGTCAGAGGGTGTTAATTGTAGACGGGGATTTACGTTGTCCAACTCAGCAAGATATATGGGGAGTTTCTAACGAGATAGGTTTGACGGAGGTTCTCAAACAGGAAGTAGAATGGCAACAAGCAATACAAAATGTGATGCCAAATCTAGATCTAATGACCTCTGGTCCGAGAGTGAAAAATCCGGTATCTTTGCTAAATTTTTCATTGATAGAAGCTTTAATTACTAGTGCATCTGGTTATTACGATCTCATTATCTTTGATGCGCCTCCATTAGTCGGTTTAGCCGATACTAAAATTTTAGCCATGTCAGTCGATGGGTTGCTGTTTGTAGTGCGTCCTGGTGTAGCTAATTATACTAGCGTTACGGCAGCTAAGAAATTATTAGCTGCTTTTAATGTATTGGGAGTTGTTGCTAATGGAGTCGATCTCGATCGAGAATCCTATAGTCATGAATATTACTATGCAGATAAAAAGTATTTTCAAGCAGGTTAGAAATACGCGGAAGACAGATGGCTATAAGTAAAAAGCGGAAGAAAATAAGTAGACCGACAAGAACTGTATACACCTCAGAAAGCCAAATGCGTCGTCCCAAGAAATTATTGGGCTCGATGTGGCGAGATTTGCTGGCATCGAGGGAATTAGCCTGGCGACTCTTGGTAAGGGATATCAGTGCTCAATATCGTCAGTCTGTTCTAGGAATAGCCTGGGCTTTCATCCCACCAATTGTCACAGCAGCAGGGTTTACGCTGGCTAAAGGTAACGGGGTTATCAATGTTGGTAGTACAGACTTGCCCTACCCTGCCTATGTGATGTTCAGCATGACCCTGTGGCAAACTTTTACCGAAGCACTCCAAAGTCCCGTTCAAGGAGTGACGGAAGCAAAGCAGATGTTGGCGAGGATTAATTTTCCTCGTGAAGCAATTATTCTTGCCAAACTCGGTCAGGTATTTTTTAACTTCGGCATCAAGTTAATTCTGATTGTCGGTTTGTTTATTTGGTTTAAGATGCCCATAAGTGGGAGCGCGATTCTTGCGCCAGTAGCTTTGATTCACTTAGTCATGCTAGCAACTTTTTTCGGTTTGCTATTAGCTCCACTAGGGGCATTATACAAAGATGTTACTAAGGGTCTTGTATTAGTAACTAGCTTTTGGCTGTTTCTGACTCCAGTTGTCTATCCAGTTCCTAGTGAGGGGGTATTTGGCACTATTGTCAAACTCAATCCCGTCACTCCTTTATTAGTAACGGCGCGGGAGTTAGCAACAACGGGTGTAGTCTCTGACCCCCAGGGATTTTGGCTGGCTAGTTTATTTGCCTTTGTTGGGTTGCTAATGACCTGGATTTTCTATCGTTTGGCGATGCCATTTGTAGTAGAGAGGATGAGTTCATGACTACTCAACCACCAGAAACATCAGTAACGACAAGCTCTAGTCTTTACGATCGAGATTATTACCTTTGGCTAGAAACAACAGCGAAGCACTTACGCGATGGAAAATTGTCTGAGATCGATCGCGCTAATCTCATCGAAGAAAGTAAACAACCCCTCCCTTGCTAACGCAGAGGAAGGGGCTTTGGGGGTCAGTCCAAAGCTAAGTGTTTACTAGAGCATAAGTCGTAATATGGCACAGACGTACAAATGTTTCCCTAGTTTGTACCACTCTAAGTCCACTGATTATGGACGTTGCGTAACGGCAAGTACATCTTTATTACGATGCTCTTAGGGACTTTTTACTCACATGAGGTTTATCACTTTATGAATTGCAGAATACCAGTAAAAAATCCAGATGGTAGTGCAGCTATGCCAACTAAGGGTAGTCGCGCTAGACGTTGGGTTAGAGATGGTAAAGCTATTGGCAAGTGGAATGACTTGGGGATTTATTATGTTCAATTAATTCAAGAGCCATCAGGTAGAAAAACTCAACCTATTATATGTGGCGTAGATCCTGGCAAATTCTATTCGGGTTTTGGAGTTCAATCTTCACAAGCTACCCTGTTTAGAGGTCATGCCGTATTGCCATTTAAGCGAGTAAAAGAACGAATCGGTGCTGCTGTCATCAAAAAAGGTAAAGTAATTAAGAATGTGCGGGGTCGAGCTTTGCAACGCAGAGCAAGACGCGGACGCAGGATTAATCGCCACCTTCCTTTTGCTCAAAGAAGCCACAGGCAAAAGCGATTCTCTAATCGCATTCAATCCAAGCTGCCACCATCAATTAAAGCCTCAAGGTTAATGGAAATACGTATAGTCAAAGAACTATGTACCATTTTTCCCTTGACTAAAATAGTTTACGAGATAGTCAAAGCAGATGTAGATTTAACTTCTGGTCGTCAATCTGCTCGTTTGGGGAAAGGTTTTAGCCCAGTAATGACTGCTCAATATTGGTGTATTGAGCAACTAGAAAAGCTAGCCCCTGTTAAAAAGATGTATGGCTGGCAAAAAGATGGTAATGGAACTAGTCAAATCAGAAAGTATTTGGGCTTATTCAAAGATAAACAAAATAAGAAAAACCCTGTACCAGAAACTCATGCAGTTGATGGCGTAGCTCTGGCTGCCAGCGAATTTGTTGGCTTTAAAGCATTTCACACCAAAAACTCTCGTGGTCACGAATGGAAGGGTCAGACGAAGATAACTGATTCGCCTTTTCGAGTTATTACCCGTCCTGAATATTTTCGTCGAGCTTTACATTTTGACAATCCTCTCAAAGGTGGAGGTAGAAAAAGAAAAGGTGGAACAATTACTCCCTTTGGTGTTCGCTTTGGCGACTATGCCGAGGCGACAAAAGCGGGAGTTAGTTATCGAGGTTGGATTGGTGGCTATACTAACGCATCTAAAACTAAAAATCTGAGTCTATATGATGCAAATTGGAAGCGCATCGGTCAATTTGCAATTTCCCAAGTCAGGTTATTACGGAGGAATAATAAGCTATGTATTGCCTAACGGCGCGCTATCCCGAGGGGCTGTCGCCTGGGGAGACCCCAGGCGTTTATACGCCCCGTTCCCTACCCTACTTCGTTGAGGGTAGGGATTCCCGCGAGAATGTTGAAAGCATGGGAAGAAGCGAAAAAAGTGCCTTGGTAAGCAATCTACAAATTGTCCTGATGCACTTGCTTAAGCATAAATACCAACCCGATAAGCGATCTAATAGTTGGCTATTCAATATCTTCGAGCATCGAGATAGGGTACTGGAAGCTTTTGAGGTTAGCCCTAGTCTTAAGCTATACTTCAGAGAAGTTTTCCCTAAATGCTACGCCAAAGCCAGAAAAAAGGCTTCTCTGGAAACGGGATTACCGATTAGCACTTTCCCGACTGAATCTCCCTTTACCCCAGAAGAAACTCTAGACCCTGAATATTTGCCAGATTAAGGAGCAATAGATGACGATTAGCGTTACCAAGCAAGAAGTTCCAGAAAAGCCCCAAGACAGCGAAGTAGTCCTTTCCGTTCAGGGAGTGTCAAAGAAGTTTTGTCGGGACTTAAAAAAGTCTTTGTTTTATGGGGTTCAGGATATTACTAGTGAGTTATTAGGAATTCGAGAAAAGAGTGAAACACTAAGAAAAAAAGAGTTTTGGGCACTCAAGGATGTCAGTTTTGAGCTACGGCGGGGAGAAGCGTTGGGCTTGGTAGGAAAAAATGGTAGTGGAAAATCGACGCTGCTACGGATTATTGCTGGTTTAATTAAACCAGATACGGGCTCTGTAGAAATTAAAGGTAGAGTAGCACCGCTAATTGCTCTGGGAGCGGGATTTAATCCGATTTTGACAGGAAGAGAAAATATTTATGCCAATATGGCGATTTTGGGTTTATCGAAGCAAGAAATCGACGAGCGGTTTGATGCGGTGGTAGATTTTGCCGAAGTAGGAGAGGCTATTGATGCGCCAGTGCAAACATATAGTTCTGGAATGGCTGCAAGATTAGGGTTTGCCAGTGCGATTCATACAGAGCCAGATATTTTATTAATTGATGAAGTGCTGGCGGTAGGAGATATAAGATTCAGGGCTAAATGCAATAGAAAACTCTCAAAACTAAGAGAGAAAGGAACATCTTTTATCTTAGTTAGTCATAACTCCAATTTAATCTTAAATATCTGTCGAGAATCAGTATATCTATCAAGTGGACAAGTTATTGATTCTGGTGATACAGATTCGATTATCAGTAAATATGAAAATGATTTATTTATTAGTAAGTCTACTATTAATAGTAGTACCTTATTTTTACCTTCTAAATCATTATCAGAAAGTCAAGGTATGGATTTTAGATATTTATATTTTCGCGATGAAAGTGAGAATATAGTTGAGTGTTTAGAGTCGGGAAAATTTTATCGTTTTTGCATTGGATGTGAAGCACATAAACCAATTGATAAATTAGGTATAAATTTTGGAGTTCGAGAAATAGCTGGCGAAGGAGATTTAGTACTTTATTTTAGTAGTAATGAAGATAAAAGCGAGGTAAATGTTGTAAATTCTGGAATTTTTGAGATTCAGTTAGAACTTCCTCATCTAGGGCTGAAGCCAGGAACTTACACTAGTACTTTATCTGCTCGCCAAGAAGGACTTTTTATTTTTGACAGTATTGATTCTTTTAAATTTACAGTTACTGCAAACAATAGTGTCTCACGTTCTCTATTTTATCAGCCTAGAAAGTGGAAGCTAACTCAAAACATTGGCGTTATGAAACATGATCGAGATTAATCTTCTTAAATCTACCAATGTAATTTAGTTCAAAGAAATCTGTTATATATTTTTTCTAGAAAAGTAAAAAACTAGATATCACAAGTATTAAAATGGACGTTTTATTAAAGATTAAAAAGCTTCTTCTAAGGAATAATTCTATTTTTAAATTACAGCAACGACGACGTTTAAAAAAAATTCTTGCTTCAGGTAAGCCAATTAAAATTCACCTGGGTTGTGGTCAAGATTATATTCCTGGATATGTAAATATTGATTCGTATCCTAATGCAAAAGCCGACTTAATCATGGACTCTCGAAAACTAGAGCTACTCCCAGCTCATTGTGCTGAGGTGATCGAGTCCTATCATTTTTTTGAACATCTTCAGCTCCATGAGGCTAGAGAGTCACTCAGAGATTGGTTTAGGATTCTAAAACCTGGTGGCTTAGTAATCTTGGAACTGCCAAATTTAGCAGTTTGTACTAAGGAAATCGGCAAACATTTTGCTCCGCAGAATGGTGTAGATCTAGCGATGATGGGAATTTTTTCATCTCCAAAGTTAGTTAAAGAGCAAGGATATGGAATGGCGCATAAGTGGGGATGGACTCCTGAAACTCTGAGTATAGAATTGTCAGAGGTGGGCTTTGTAAATGTTCATCAACATCCTATAAAGCAAACATGGAGATTAGGCACTCCTTGGAATAGGGATATGCAAATTAGAGCAGTTAAGCCAGATCGACCAGAATAGAAGAGTATTTTACGCTTGAATTTGTTAAAGGAGTGAATCTGCTTTAGTCATTTTAGATGATATAAATCAAGAATAGGAACAAATTATGATCGATAAAGCAGCTATTTTAATTGTTAACGGTGGACAAGATCCAAAAGAAGGCAAATGGATTAAACTTTGCATTGGCAAAATTCAAGAATATACTGACCCAGATAAATATCACTGCTATGTTTGGAACAATAATACTGATGATACTCAGGTTGTCAGTTTTCTAAGATCCACTGCAAATACCACTCTAATACAAGCTAAAAGGAATGAGGTTAGCCCTAAGCAAATAGGGCAGAGAATGCAAGAGGTAGTACACGCAATACCGCTTCAGAAACTATTTGAAATCGCTCGTCAAGACAATCCAGAATATATAGTTGTGATGGACAGTGATGCTCATCCTATAAAGTATGATTGGCTGGAAAAGCTAACATCTTCCTTGAACAAACACACTGTTCTGTCAGGTGTGTGGCGAGATGAATTGAAAGAGGCTATTGCACCTTATATACATCCAAGTTGTCTCTGTACTACATTAAAATTTATTGAAAGCAATGGATTAAGATTCGATTTTATTGCTCCAAATACTCCTGAGAAGAAACATGATACTCTATCTTGCTTTACAGACAAGGCAAATGATCTCGGTTTATCAACTTATAAGTTGACCAGGAGTAATGGTCGAAATTTCCATCGTTTAATAGGTGGAATTTATGGAAATATAATTTACCATCACGGAGCTGGATCCCGATCCTCATTCACATTCCATGATGAAGCTGAGCAAAAAGATAAAATTCAATATTTTCTAAAGAGAAATGAAAAGCTTGCGAAGGCTACAGTGAATTTAGTTTTTTTAGAATACGAAAACTATATTGCCTGGCTGCGTGGAGATACTGTAACTCCAGATTTCCTTGAAAAAATGGAAGGAATAGAAAATATAGAAGTATTAGAAAGTGAACTAACTTCTGAAATAGACGTCAAGAAAAAGATTAAAAAGAAGTTAATAAAAAATTTCATAAAAGGCACAATCAAAAAATTAATTAGGATTTAAAGCCGAGTTTGATATAGCTCTTGTTGAATCAATACTATGAAAGAACCCAACTTTATTATCATTGGTGCTCCCAAATCAGGCACAACATCTCTCTACCACTATCTCAATCAACATCCACAAGTATTTATGAGTCCTAAGAAGGAACCAAAGTTTTTTGCTTTTGAAGAATACAGTTTAGATTTTAATGGGCCTAATAAAGGTGTAGAACAGATTAAGCAATCTACAGTAACAACTTACTCGAAATATCTTAAATTATTTGAAACTGCAGACAAGTACAAAGCAATTGGGGAAGCCTCACCTATTTATCTCCATAATCCAACCGCACCTAAAAAGATAAGCCAGTATCTCCCAAAAGTGAAATTGATTGCTATACTTCGCAATCCTATAGAGAGATTGTATTCTGACTGGAAACATCAAGTTAGGATGGGCTGGGAGCCAGAGAAAAATTTTCTGCAAGCATTAAAAAAATGGGAAAAGAGAGAAAAAGAAAACTGGCTTCCATACTTAAACTATTTTCCCAAAGGATTATATTATGAAAACTTAAGTCGATACTTTAATTTATTTGAAGCAGAGCAAATTAAAGTTGTGCTATATGAGGATTTAAAAAGCGATGCGAATAAACTAATGCGAGATTTATTTCACTTCTTGGAAATTGATGAAAATGTAACTATTGACACCTCAAAACACTACATGAAAAGTCGTCCAATTCCCAAAAATAGTATTGTTGAAAGTTTTCTCAAGCTTTTAGAAAAAATCACTAAAAAAGGAGAAAATGCAATTCCATTGGAGTCACTGAGTAGTTTTAGAAAAAGCTTATCTCAGCTAAATAAGATTAGCGAAAAAGTTTCGCCCTCTGTACGGCGCTATCTAATTAAAATATACCAAGACGATATACTTGAACTTCAAGATCTGATCGACAGAGATCTATCTTGCTGGCTTGTTTAAAATGAAGCTAAATATCAAAAGTCAGATAAAGGGGTTGAAAAAGTATTTATTTCCCATCTCCGTAAAACAACCTTTCTTCATTTTTTTATTTGAAAGAAGTTGTTCATCGCATTATTGACTTTTTGGCTGTCATCTGAAATTGCCCTATAAATTAGGTGATTGACAACTGATTAAGTATTTTTTCTTACTACCTATTGCGCGAACAGTGAGAACCATAGCAATCGAAAAACTATGCACAATGTAATTATTTTAGGTTCGGGTCGTAGTGGCACCAGCATGGTAACAGGTGTGCTGGCAAAAGCAGGATATCAAACAGGTAATAACTATTTAGGTCAAAACAACAGTAACCCTAAAGGTTTTTTTGAAGATTATGAAGTGAATACTATTAACGAAGACATTCTATCTTTAGTAATACCTCACTGTCCAGAAATCATTAGAAAACAATTTTTCCCCTCAATGACTTACTATCGAGCCAGATGGTTAGCAAGGATCAAACCTGGTATTGCCATGAAAACAAAGCCTTCAATCAACGAGAGGATCAAAAAGATTATTAGCAGCAAATCTTTCTGCTATAAAGATCCAAGATTTAGTTACACTTTGCCAGTATGGCGACCCTTTTTAGATCCAAAAGGAACTGTATTTATATGTGTTTTTCGTGAACCTTTCAACACGGCTATAAGTATTGTTAAAGAATGCCAGGATTCTCAAGCATTACATCCTCTTAAAATGACTAAAAATATAGCTTTAAAGGTGTGGCTTTATATGTATCAGCACATACTTAGGCAATATGAAGAGGAAAGAGATAAGTCAAGATGGCTATTTGTGCATTTTAATCAGATACTCACTGGCGAAGGATTAGAAAAGATTCAGCTTCTGACGAAAGCTTCCGTGGATAAAACCTTTCCTGATAAAAGTTTTAATCGGACGAAGATTCAAGAAGATACTATGCCAAAAAAAATAGAACATATTTACAAAAAGCTTTGCTCATTAGCATCCTACTATTAGTATCTTATATTTTTAGATGTCATGAAATCTCCTCAAATCCTCTTTATTTCCCATGATGCCTCGCGCACTGGCGCACCAATTATTTTTCTGAATTTTTTGCGATGGTTTAAGCAGAACACGGATATCCCCTTCAAAATTCTGCTCAGAAAAGGTGGTCCACTTGAATCAGAATTTGCAAAAATTGCTCCAGTTTCAATTTTCTACAAGGAAAAACCTGCTAAAAGAAATCTAGTAACAAGAATTTTTAACCGTCTTGGCTTTCAGTCACACAAGAGAAATGCTTATATTAATAGTATTAAAGACAAACTAATTCAAGACAATATAGGTCTTATTTATACCAATACGGTGGTAAACGGTGATGTTTTAGAGTTTCTTGCCGATCTCAAATGCCCTGTTATTTGTCATGTTCATGAACTTGAGATAATAATACAGAAATATACAGAAAGTTTTGCACAAGTGAAAAAACATACCTTAAGCTATATTGCGGTATCAAAGGCTGTCAAAAGAAATCTGATAGAGAACCACAGTATCCCAGAAGAAAAAATCAAACTTGTGTATGGATTCATACCAACAGCAACTCATAATGTAAAAAGCGATCGACAAGAACAAAAACTAATTTTTGAACAATTAGGTATTTCTCCTGAAGCTAAGATTGTTTGTTCGTCTGGAACTACAGACTGGCGGAAGGGGACAGATTTATTTATTCAACTCGCTCTTTCTGTTTCTAAGCGGTATGTCGATCCTGTCCACTTTTTATGGATTGGTGGTCAAACAAAGGGGCTTCAGTTTGAAAGACTATGCTATGACGCAAAAAATATCGGATTAGAAAAATACGTACATTTTTTGGGAGTGCAACCAAATCCCTTAGATTACTTCGCTACTTGTGATGTATTTGCCTTAGTTTCTCGCGAAGATCCCTTTCCTCTAGTTTGTCTTGAAGCTGCATCTTTAGGTAAGCCGATTGTTTGTTTTGACAATGCAGGTGGCGAGAAAGAGTTTGTTGAAGATGATTGCGGATTTGTTGTTCCCTATTTAGATATTCAAACAATGGCTGATAAAGTTATTCATCTTTTAGAGAATCGAGATCTGCGTGAACAAATGGGAAGTCGAGCTATGCAAAAAGTAAGGGAAAAACATAATGAGAAATTAATCGGTCAACAGATTACCCGAGTAATTGAGAAAGTGACAAACAATTCCAATAACTTACGATCCCAGAGAGAAAAATAATGAATAAACCTCTTATAAGCGTTTGCATACCCACCTACAATGGTGAGAAGTATCTCAGAGAATGTTTTGATAGCGTACTTGCACAGACATTTTCAGATTTCGAGGTATTAGTAGTTGACGATCGCTCATCAGATGAGACAATTAATATTGCTAAGGAATATGCTGGGCAGGACCACAGGATTCGAGTGGTACAGAATGAGAGTAATCTGGGGCTTGTAGGTAACTGGAATCGTTGCATCGATCTAGCACAAGGGGAGTGGATTAAATTTGTCTTTCAAGATGATTTGATTCAACCTACTTGCTTAGAAAAGTTGATCTCTGTAAGTAAGCCCAAAAGTGCCTTAATTTGCTGCCGACGTAATTTTCTATTTGAAGATGGTAGGACTGAACCGCAAAAAAGCATCTGGACAGTAGACAACTTATTCCCCGGATTAACAGAAATTTCCGCAAACGATTATTGCAAGACTGTTCTCTACAAGATGAGATACGATTTTGGGGTCGAACCTATAAAAAATTTTATAGGTGAACCAACAGTGGTAATGCTACGTCGAAGTGTTTTTGAGCGACTCGGCATATTCAATTCTTATCTCGTCCAATTTTGTGATTTCGAGCTTTGGATGAGAATTGGAGTTCATTTGGGAATCACCTATGTTCCAGAAACTCTGGCAACTTTTCGAGTACATAGGGAATCCACAACTGCTGCTAACCGCTCGGCTCTTTACCGCCTGTATCGATCGAGGATATTAGACTGGCTTATACTCCTACATGATTTTGCATTCGACCCTGTATATGCGCCACTAAGGAAAGTTGCTGCCAATCATAATCCCTCAATTAATTTAGCAGATTTGTTTACAAAACGCGCCTATGATGCATGGAGACCTACTTTGAACGATCCAAAATTTTTGCAAGAGTGGCAGAAAGTCACTAGCCTCGATCTAAATTTTCCCGACTTTACAAAACGTAGTTATCCGAAGTTGGCAACTGACTATTTTATCTTCAGGCTGAAGCGAAAGCTCAAAAGCATTGGAAAGAAGCTTTTCAAAAGACAGGTTGAGTTTTTACAAAGAGCTTGAATCAACCAGGAATCCAGTATTTAAATTGTTAAACTCAAAAGATGTTGAAATGTTTAGATACAATTTTTAGCAGCTTAGAAGCAGGTTTAATTTCGCACACATTAAATAGCTCAATAAAAAGCCAATGAGCAACAGTTCGACCATACTAGATTCAACAAAACTCTCAACCATAACAGAAAAAGCGATCGCCTTCTGGCTAAGCCTGTGGGACGAGACAACGGGTGGTTTTCGTTTTGCCTCCCATCAACCGGCTACTTTAATGGCAACAGCCTATTGCGTCCTCGGACTAGAATTTACCAACGGGCTTTCTCAGTTGAGCGATCGCCAAAAAGAGGCTATTATTTCCTTCATAATGGCTGGCGTGCAACCAGACGGCTCTTTTCGCGATCGCCTGTTTCGTCCAGAAGACATTCTCAGCAAACAGCATGACCTCGCCTACTTTCAAGAAGAAACAACTACCATGTGCCAACAGGCACTCGATGCTCTAGCTGCACCACCTCCACCACCGCGTGATTGGGACTCAGATTGGCGTACGGCTAAAGGTATAATTAGTTACTTTGAGTCGTTGTCTTGGCAAAATCCTTGGCTGGATTCTAACCCGGTTATGTTCGTATTGAGCCAATTGTGTCATGATGTCGATCGCCACCAGCAGCCAGAAATTCTAAAAATAGTAGATGTTGCTCTTGACTGGTTAGACGCACATCAGAGTCCAGAAACGGGTCTGTGGCAGGGAGAACATGAAGTCTCGCTGACCAATGCTATGGCAGCTACCTTTCACTTTACTTTTTATTATGGCTATCGCCGTCGACCATTACAGTATGTAGAGAGAATTATTGATTCTTGTCTATCTTTACAACAACCCCACGGTTTGTTTAGTAATGGTAATGCGATCGGACAAACCTGTTTAGACTATGATGCTCTAGATTTGTTAGCAAAAGCTGCGATCGCCACAGATTATAGCTATGACGATGTGGAGGAAGCGATGATGCGAGCTTATGGTGCTTTGCTAAAACTTTATAACCCTACCGATGGTGGTTTTGCTGATTGTAAAGAGCGATTGAGCGATCCCACTAAAGGACGCAAAGCAAAGCTTTTACGGAAGTTAGGACTGTCTAGATTTATACCACCACCTACTCTCATTCCAGCTACAGGAACATACAACGTCTGCTGGCGTTTACTTTCTTGTAAAACAGCAAAAAGTAATGCTTTTTCAACCTGGTTTAGGCTTTTGGCGTTGTGTTTGGCTACACACAAGCAGTGGTTGAATGCTAACTCGACAGAGACATTTACTTTTCGACGTTTACCCTTTCTGGGATATCACGATCACCTGGCTATCAAGTCCAGTGTAAGAAGCAGTACTATTGAGGCAGCTTAAGCAAACAAGTCTAATTGTATGAGTATATTAGCCCCAAAAGTAGTAATATATTGACCAAAGCAGCAATTTCAGAAAAGCCTGTCATTGTTAGCAAAAAATTTTGCATGGCAGAAAGAGTGGAAAAATTTGAGTTGGGTTTAAGTATCAATGAGGGAGATGTGCTGCAATGTATCGAAGCTATACGCTACCTATTCTGACTTCCTATTTTCAAGACAGGTCTCATCATGACAAAAACAATGACAGCTAAACAACATACAGAAGACTCGATGCTAATTCTCGAAAGTGGCGACAGGCTGACTCGTTATGAATTTGAACGTCGCTATCAGTCGATGCCTCACCTTAAGAAAGCTGAATTAATCGAAGGAGTTGTTTACGTGGCATCACCTCTGAGATATAGCAGGCATGGTCAACCTCATAGCGATATCATGACCTGGCTGGGAGTTTATCGGGCTGCTACTCTCGGTATTGGGCTAGCTGATAATACTACAGTCCGCTTAGATTTAGACAATGAACCCCAACCAGATGCTCTGCTTCGGATTGAAACAGATTTTGGGGGACAGTCCCGCATTAGTGTAGATGACTACGTTGAAGGTGCCCCAGAATTAATCGTAGAAATTGCCTCTAGCAGTGCCTCCTACGATCTGCATGACAAATTAAAAGCTTACCGTCGCAACGGCGTGCAGGAATACATAGTTTGGCGGGTAATAGATCGACAATTGGACTGGTTTCATCTCCAAGCTGGAGAGTATATTCCCTTACAGCCTGACGAGTCAGGGGTGATTTGTAGCAGGATCTTCCCCGGATTGCACTTGCAAGTGGCAGCACTTCTGGCAGGCGATCTGGCAAGAGTTTTGGTAGAGGTACAAAAGGGAATTGCTACAGAAGCGCATCGGGCATTCCTAGAACGATTGGCACAGCAGCGATCACGCAATGTTTCCCATCCGAAATTATCCGAATAATTGGATTCTAAGGATTGCGATCGGCTCGTAGCTGCCCGTTAAATATTTAGGTCAACTTAGTTAAAACTAGGCCAAACCTCTTACTTATTAGGCCAAACTTCATATTGCCTGGATTCCAATCGTTTTAAAATAAAGTATGCCTACTTATCAAACGTTAGTACCCAATAAGATCTTCCCATTTCTAGATTCAATGGCAATAACCACTCCTCCTTGCTTGTTAAAAGAGTTTGGTTCTTATGTCCAATGTAATTATGATATTGGACGCATTCAACGCCTTTGTTATTATCTCGATGATTTAATTTCTCGTTCTACTAAAGTTAATGCTAAAAAGCGTTGTTGTTATGGACAGGGATTTAAACGGAGGGCGTGGGATATTCCTTCGCTCATTGGTAGATATACCCAGTCTTAAAGACTGCATTGTTAGCGTTTGTTAGCAAAATTATATCGGAAACAGCAATGGTAACTGCCCCAATTATCGACAATATCTCCCTAGAAGAGTTTATGGCCAATCCCCCCGAGAGGATGGAGTGGGTGGATGGTCAACTAGTGGAGAAAAATGGCATGACCTTGAGACACGGTAAGATTCAACTGAGGCTTGGTCGTTACTGGGAGGATTATAAAGCTTCCAGTGGACAAGGAGGAGAAGTTTACACAGATGTGCCTTGCCGTACCAATAAGCAGGGGCGATCGCCTGATGTTGCTTACCTTACTCCTGAACTAGTCACCCAGTTTGGTAACGCTGCCACTTTACCCCAGAGTTTCCCCTTGAGTGCTGAGATTGTTTCCCCCACAGATCTAGCTGAGAATGTGTTGCTAAAAGCACGGGAATATTTAGAGTCTGGGGGTGAAGAAGTCTGGCTAGTCTTTCCTGAGAGTCGATGGGTGATGGTAACAACTGACGATCGGGGTTTGATGTTTACATCGGGTCAAGTGGTCAGTACACAAAGAGTATTAAAGGGTTTTAGCGTTCCAGTGGATGAATTACTGGCTTGAGGAGGTTAACAGAAGTAACATAAACCCAAAAATTTTCCAGGTGTAAATTTTATAAATAAGCGATCGCTCTGCATCTTCTCCACAGAGCGACTAACGGGACTTAGACATTTTTGGGTCAAAAACAGCGGAAAACCTATATACAGCAATGTGTTTACTTCGATTTGGTTCTTTTCTTGATATACTTGGATTTCAGCGATTTTTTAGTGTTTGGTGTAAATCCCTTACCTCACTTGGGTTTTCCGCTGTTTTATTGTTGTTTTTTGTCTAAGTCTCGGGCTTTTGGGTTTATGTTTAGCGAGTCAGAATCAATGGTTAGATACTGATTTGATGGAGACATTTATTTTTCGACGGTTACCTTTTTTGGGATACCACGAGCCACTAGCTGTACAGTCAGCATATAAAATACGCTTGGTGTGAATTAGATCTGAAAGCTAGCAGTTCCGTTGAAATTATCAGAATAGTTTTTTCACACAGATTGTAAAACCCTTGATTTAGCAAGGCTCATTTTAATTCACACTAGACGTAAAATATTAAAGGAGGCACAAAATGCAACCTAAAGTCAGTGTTGTGATGTCCGTACATAATGGCTCTCTTTACTTGCATGAGTCTGTAGATAGCATCCTCAATCAAATCTTTACTGATTTTGAATTTATTATTGTCGATGATGGTTCAACAGATGATTCTTGGGGAATTTTAACTAAATATGCCAAGTGCGATCGACGGATTAAGTTATACAAAAATGAAGAAAATATTGGTTTAACGAAATCCCTAAATAAAGGTTTAAAATTAGCCGAAGGAGAGTATATTGCTCGTCAAGATGCAGATGATATCTCATTACCAACAAGATTTGAGAAACAAGTAATTTTTTTGCAAGAGCATCCAGAGATAATTTTAGCCTCCTGTGATATCGAGTTAATTAATGTAGAAGGACTGACTATTGATAAATACCAACGACATTGTGAGCCAGATTTAGTTGCTTGGTATCTTCTGTTTTATAATCGCTTAGGAGGACATAGCCAAGTCATGTTTAGGCGAGAAATAACTATAAATTTGGGTGGTTATTTAGAAAATTGCCGTTATAGCCAAGATTATGAGCTTTGGTGTCGTTTAATTAAAGTTGGCAAAATAGCAATTTTGCCTGAAACATTAATGAAACAGCGTAGGCATAGTGAAAGTATTTCCGCTGGGAAAAGTTCAGAGCAAAAAGTCTATAGCTTAGAGCAAGTAAAAGCTAATATTAAGCAATTGCTCGGTGAAGAAATTAATATAGAGGAAGCAGAAGATCTAAGCAGATTTTGGATAGGTCATTGGTGGCCTCGGCATTTTCCAGATAGTAGAAAAGTTGGTAGTTTACACTTTATTCTTAAGAAAATATATCAAGCATTTATTCAGCAAAATACCTACTCAAATTCCTTCGATCCTGAGTTGTCTAGAAAGATACATAAACTAATTGGAAAACAATTTCTTTATTGGATACAAGCTCCTATTGGTAGGCGACATGGGTTAATAGATAAAATTTTAATTTCTCGTTATGTGCTTGTTTGGCATCCTTTAGGATTACCAAGTAGCTGGCTGATCGGTCTATTTTGGAAGTCACCGATCTATGCATTACGCGCCTTTATTAGGCGATTACATCATCCAAAAATTTCAAATATCAGGTTATAGATTTTCGTCAAAATTTACGAATATGCTTATTTATCTTTCATCCTATCCTCGCTCCGGCAATTCTCTAATGCAAGATCTAGTAGGTAATTTCTTTGAAAGACCGATTACTGGAGTAGAAGAGAAAAGCAAGCTAATCTTCACAAAGTCAACTGAAAATTGGCGTTACTATAACGGCACTTCTTTATCTAAAAATCAAGAAGAGCTTCAATCTTTAGCCGCTAATATAGACAAAAAAATTTTTCAAAAAATAGAACTAGATCGATGGCTTGTTTTATATGATTTGAATGTGCCTCCATATACAAAAGACAACATTAGTTTGTTGCCTGGGTGTGGCAGAGCGTTAACGCGAGAAAATCGCCAAAAATTGGCATCCAAGAATAGCTATATTTTTGTAAAAACCCATGGTTATCCTTATCAAAAATATTTTGAAAACGAATACGTTGTTCAAATTGTTCGTCATCCTAAGTTAGTCTTCGATTCCTACCTAACTTTTATCAAGACAAATTATGGTAAAGCAAAAACCATTACTGAGATAATTAGAGGAAAAGGAGGATGCGGTTCGTGGAGTAAATGGCACCAGAAATGGGAACCAGTTCGGCAATCTCAAGAAAACACATTTTTACGGCTTCGTTTTGAAGACATACTTTTAGCTCCTCTTAGCGCCTGCGATCGCATTAAAAATTTAATTGGACTTGATTTTAATCGTGACGCGAAGTTAACGTCTTTTGAAGAACTACATAAACGCAATCCAAATTATTATCGTTCTGGAAGCATTGATGATAGCCAATATTGTTATGCAGCTAAAGAAATAAGTTTGATGCAGAAGCTACATGGAAAGATGATGAGGCGATTAGGATATGAATAAATCAAGCCCAAAAGTAAGTATATTAATGTGCGTTTATAACGGTGAAGCACATCTTAGGGAAGCGGTTGAGAGTATTCTTGAGCAAACTTTTAAGGATTTCGAGTTAGTTATTGTTGAAGATGGTTCTACAGACAGTACATGGGAAATTCTTAATGAATATGCTGCTCAAGATTCCCGAATTGTGCTAAGTCGCAATGACAAAAATCTTGGTTTAGAGCGTTCTCTAAACCGAGGATTAGCAATGACTCGGGGAGAATACTTTGCTCGTCAAGATGCAGATGATATCTCTCTATCAAATCGCCTAGAATTACAAACGCATTTTCTCGATACTCATCCAAAAGTTGGTGCTTTAGGTACTGCTGTAGAGTTCATTAACGAAGAAGGTATTTGTCTTTGGAAAGATTACTTGCCTGTCGATCACGAAAGCTTAAGAGCTCTATTTCTAATCAATAATTTCATGCATCATTCAACATTGATGGCGCGGCGAACACTTATGCAAGATTTAGGGGGATATAATGTAAATCTTCGTTATGCCGAAGATTACGACCTTTGGTGGCGACTTAGCCGTATTTCTCGTTTAGCAAATTTGCCAAATGTTTTACTAAAAAGACGCATTGATGATGGTGATAGAATCAGCAATCTTAATAGAAAAGAACAACTGCAAACTGCTCAAAAAATTTCTGCTAGAGCTGTAAAAGAAAGCTTAGAACGATATTCGTTGAGTTTAGATGAAAAATCCTATGAAAAGTTTTGGTGGACTAGAGTTCGCAGAGTTGATAAAGCAGCATATCAAAAGTTTTGGTCGACTACACATCATAATTCAGAACAGCTTCAGATACGAGATATTCAGAAGCTTCAGCCATTGTGGATATTTTTGTCTACTATTCCAGCATATTCTCAAATTTGGGGAATACACTTATGTAAAATAGCCTACGATCTTCTATTACATGGACAAATGGCAGAGGGAATAACGTTGTTCTGGATTGTAGTTAATCAACTAAAGTTACCGCCTCAGATTTTAATCCAGCCATTGTTATCAACCTTAAAATTTCACACTCAAATAGCTTATCAGTATATAGAAAATAAGAAGAGCATCAAAATTGACTGCTGAAGAGGGCAAAATCTAGATGAGGAAGATAGAAGCATGGACATGAGTAAACAAATACTTAAGACTGATTTACTTGACTATAGACTCAAATGAGCCATCCATTTAAGATAAAAAAACATAAATTAGAACTAGTAATTACCTTTTTATTATTGTTCTTTTATTTAGGAGCTAATCTTCCAGGAGTAGTAACTAAGGCTTGGGCACTATTTGGTTTTTTAACTGTTCCTCTTTTAATTATTTGGAACTATAAGCGATTTGCTTGGGTGGCATTCAGAGACATACCAATGCTGCTTTTGATAGTAGCTGTTCCTATCTCAGTATTATGGTCTGTTAGTCCAGATGCTACCTTGGCATATTCTCGAGCTTTTTTATGTTCAACAGCCTTTGGTATCTTCCTGGCAACTTGCTACACCCCAAAGGAACTAATGCAACTCCTCGTCTGGATATTAGGCATATTCATTTGTTTAAATTTCATATTCGGAATTCCATCAGGAACAGAAGTATGGCGGGGGATTACCCATCACAAAAACGAGTTGTCTGGGGCAATGTCCATGGCTGGTACGTTTTTTTTAACTCTTAGTATTTACAGTTCTTCTAGATATCGTTGGATAAAATTGAGTTTAACGGGTCTTGCATTTCTAATGCTGATACTTTCACAGGGAAAAGGAAGTCTAGCAATATTTGTAGGATTGTTACCCCTTTTACCTCTCCATAAGATAGCTAAACAGGAGTATAGGCTGCGAACTATACTTCTGATTTCAGCCCTAGTGATTATTGCAGTTATTGCTGTAGTTACTATAGTTAATTTGGAGTTTATAGTAGTCGATATTTTAGGGAAGAATATGGGAGCCAGCTCACGCGACCAAGTATGGACTTATTTAATCGAAAGGGGCTTAGAAAAACCTTGGTTGGGATATGGTTATGCAGGGTTTTGGAACGATCCTGAGGAAGGTTTGGGTGTAGCACTCGAATTTCCCTGGATAGGTGGTGCTGGACAAGGAGGTGGTAATGCTCATAGTGGTTATGTTGAAACCTTTTTGCACTTAGGCTGGTTAGGGGTGACACTAGTCGCCATTAGTTTTTTGACGGTTCTTACAAGAGTGGTCTTATTGCATGGCTTAACCAGACAAATTGAATATTTTTGGATGATTCAATTTCTACTAATTCTAGCTTGTACCGGTTTTTACGAATCCTATGGAAGTTTCCTAGCTTACCGCCATTGGTTTTGGGTTTTATACGTATCATCTGCATACTCAAGTGCCATTCATTTAAATAGAATTATGAAGACTGGCAACAAATTAGTAAATATACAAGCTGAAAAAAGTTTTTATAGTAAGTAAGCAAATTAAACATGATAAAGAAAGATTTTCTGGAAGAATTATCGCCATGAAAACTTTAATTATAAGCACTTACGATACTGCTGGAGGAGCAGCTCGCGCAGCATATCGATTGCATAAAGGTTTAATAAAAATAGGTGAATCTTCCCAAATGCTCGTGCAGGAGAGCTTTAGCGGTGACTCCAACATAATTGCTCCACAAACCAATTTTGAAAAAGGTCTTGCCAAACTCGGTCATGCTTTAGATGCTATTCCACCCAAGTTTTATCCTCAGCGAAAGCCAACTGAATTTTCTACTCAGTGGAGTCTTGACTTCATTGAAAAAAAAGTAGCTAAATTAAAACCAGATATTATTAACCTGCACTGGATCAATGAAAGCCATGTAAAAATTGAAACCCTCGCTAAACTGAATTTACCGATTGTCTGGACTTTACATGATATGTGGGCTTTTACAGGCGGTTGTCACTATAGCCAAAACTGTCAGCGATATATAAACTCTTGTGGTGCTTGTCCTCAGTTAGGAAGTAGTAAAAATTTCGATCTTTCTCATTGGATATGGAAACGTAAATTACAAGCTTGGAAAAACATTAATTTAACTATTATTACCCCTAGTAATTGGTTAGCCGACTGCGCTAAAGCGAGTTCTTTGTTCAAAGATTTACCCATTAAAGTAATTCCTAATAGTATTGACAATAACAGATACAAACCCCTAGATCGTCAGATAATACGAGAGATACTTGGCTTACCTCAAGACAAGCAATTAATACTATTCGGAGCAATTAATGCAACTAGCAGTCCTCGAAAGGGATTTTATCTCCTTCAGTCGGCAATACAAACTCTCTGTAAATCTGGATGGAGGAAAAAAGCAGAGTTGATGGTTATTGGAGCTTCCCAACCAGATAGTAAAAATGATTTTGGTTTTAAAATTAATTATCTCGGACGATTGAATGACGATATATCAATAGCACAAATATACGCAGCAGCAGATGTTTTTGTTGCTCCATCAACTCAAGATAACTTGCCTAATACTGTTATGGAAGCATTAGCTTGTGGTACTCCCTGTGTAGCTTTTAAAATCGGCGGTATGCCAGATATGATAGAACATCAGCAAAATGGTTATTTGGCTCAACCCTTTGAGGTTGAAGATTTAGCTCAAGGAATTGCTTGGGTGTTAGATAACAAAGAGCGGCATCAAAAATTATGCGCTCTTGCTCGTAAGAAAGCGGAACAAGAATTTAATCAAGAATTACAAGCACGTCGTTATGTATATCTTTATACTGAAACTTTGGCTATAGGAAAGCCAAACCAGCACTAAATTTGGTAATTGCCAGCACTATCTTACTTAATTGTTCCTCTTCTACTTTAGCTAAATAAAGATTATCTACTAAGAGCGGAGAATCAAGAAATGTTAACTAAATTTAGCGTTAGAGAGCGTGTTTGAGAATTCTATAACCCCTGATAAAAGGCGAAGATTTGGAACCTAAAATCAATGGTTTCAGCAAATGATTATACCCTCAAATCTTCGCCTTTGGTATTTTTCAAACAAGCTCTCTTAGGCAAACCCAGGAAATTAAACAATACTACGCTCAAAGTGGCTATGTCATTTTTGGCAACTTAAATCAATTGAAAAATAATGGATTCAGAGAAAATGCTCAAGCAAAGTTTAGAAAAAATATATGACCACCGTTCTTCTAATTCGTTATCAGCAAAGTTGAGAGCAAAGCGACAAAACTTTTTCAAATCTTTGGTTTTGTCGATAGCAACACAACAAAATCGAGTGAAGATACTTGATGTTGGAGGAGTACCAGAATTCTGGAAAGAGTCAGAATTTTTTAAAGAAATAACTGTAGATGTAGAAATTTATATAGTCAATATTGAACCGTCTTATGAAAAGTATGGAAACATTGATCCAAAAATTCAAGTGATCACAGGTGACGCGAGGAATATGAAAAACTTCAAAGATAAAGAATTTGACATTGTTTTTTCAAATTCTGTTATTGAACATGTAGGGGACTATAATGACCAGCGCCAAATGGCTAACGAAGTAATGAGAATTGGCAAACGGTACTTTATTCAAACACCTAATCTTTTCTTTCCCATTGAACCTCATTTTGTTTTTCCATTATTTCAGTTTTTACCAATTGAACTGAGAGTAAAACTTTTAAATAATTTTACTTTAGGATGGAGCAAAAAAGAGCCTGATAGACAAAAAGCAAGAAGCATAGTTAAGTCAATTAGATTGTTAACAAAAAAGGAATTCGTTAATCTCTTTCCCCAGGCTAAGCTTTATGAAGAAAAATTATGGGGTTTAACTAAGTCTTTTATCGTATACAGAGGATGGTAATGCCATATATCTTCTTGCAGTAGATAATTAGCTTTTTCTATTCTATTTATAAGCTTAAATCGATTTATAAAAATGACTTTAACTTTACTACGAAGACACAAAAGAGATAAGTTACTATTGCCTATAGTATTGAAACTAATAAACCTAAAAATTATCACACATAAACAGTTATTAATTTACCCAGAAAACTATTTAACTCTACCTTTTAGTTCAGAAGAATACATCTCACCAAGCAAGCCGAACAATATAGGAGAAATACCTGAGGCAATCAAAATAACAAGTGCTACATATACCATAAACAAACCATTTGTCTCTGAAATAGAAAATGCTCAACTTGTAGGTTCTAAAGCAGTTGGCTTTGACAAGGCAGGAAATATTATTGCTGAAACTACTTTACCTCCCCTCGGCGATTTAAGTCCTAGATTTCAAGGTAGTATTTCTCTACAAAGTTTATTTATAAAAAAATTTCCTGGATTAGAAACACATCGGTTAGATACAGCCTGTTCATTGGTGAGCTCCTGGAGTAAGTCTTACTATCACTGGTTTTTGGATTTTTTAACACGTATAGAAGGACTTGAATATTATCAAAAGCAGACAGGTGGCAAGCCTCTCCTAATTATTGATTCTAATCCTACTTCATGGCAAATACAGTCTTTGAAACTTTTAGGTTATAGTCTAGATGATTGCATCCAGTGGGACAAGACAAAAGTAACTGTAAATAAACTAGTAGTACCAGCATTTAGACAGCCAGGTAACTGGGTCTCACCTTCAGCACTGCATTGGCTGCGTCAGCGTATATTTAGCAATCTTTCTACTACCGATCTAAATCAGCATTCTTTTTCAAAAAGAGTATATATTTCTCGTTCTCAAGCGTCAGGACGCAGAGTGATCAATGAAGATGAAGTAATGCAAATTTTAGCTCCCCATGGTTTTGTTAGTTACTCATTAGAAACTATGAGCTTTATGGAGCAAATTCAACTCTTCTCATCCGCAGAAATCATCATCGGACCTCATGGTGCTGGGTTCACAAATATCATATTTTCGCAGAAACAACCGACTGTTATCGAATTGGTGACTCCTTGGGTTAGTCCCCACTATTATCTGATATCAAATCTACTAGATTTTCCTTACTGGTGTGTTGAATGCAGTCAGCCGTACGGTCAAAAAATCAGACAAAGTAGAGGTGACATGATAGTGGATATTAATAATCTTCAAATTCTTCTTGAGAGATTGAGCTTAACACTTAAATTATAAGTTTTTAAAATCATAAAAGTAAATTTTTCAATAACATTAATCCATGAAAAATATAGCTGCTATTCAAACACTAAATCAAATTATTAACCATCCAAATAATCAAAAAAACCAATTGATTCCTATCTTAAAATATTTTGGATGGAAACTCTATAAAGCTCTGACTCATCGACATCTTGATACTAAAATATTACCAAGTGTAAAAATTCGCTGCTACCCTAAAAGTCTTTCCAGTGATTGTGTGATTAACTACGGACTTTATGACTACAATGAGATGATATTCCTTCTGCGCTATTTACGGGATGGAGATTCATTTGTAGATGTTGGTGCAAATATTGGTGTCTATACCCTTCTTGCTGCAAGTAAGATTCATTTCGGCTTGATTTATAGCTTTGAAGCTCTTGCAGAAAACTACATACGCCTACAAGAAAATCTTAGACTTAACCATTTTGAGCAAGTAAAAACCTATCCAATAGCAATATCTGATAAAGTTGGGGAAATTTCTTTTAATCCAGCAGGAGGAGATGCTCTAGGTTTTATCAGTAATACTACTACTAGTAATACTATTACAGTTCCTACAGACACCCTTGATAATCTGATTCTTAATTCAGATATTTCTAAATTTACTCTTGCAAAAATGGATATTGAAGGAGCAGAACTTCTAGCTCTTAAAGGTGCAACCTCACTTCTCAAACAACAACGCCCTTACGTCTGGATTTTAGAAATTAACTATAGAACGGTTAAAAACTTCGGTCGTTCAGAAAAAGAGGTTGTGGACTTTTTACAAAGCTATGGTTATGGTTTGTATCACTATGATGTCGATACCAATCAGATTATTCCAATCACTTGGAAAGAAAAAAAAGGTGATAATGTTTTAGCGATCGCTAGCCCTCACCTTGATTTCGTGCGGAATCGTTTGTCTGAAATTTGACTACTCCCTTCCTGGGTTAAGATTACCTGTCTTTTTTATTATTAATACGAAAAAAAATATCAGACAGTAACAACTCCCGAAGCAGTAGCAGCTATAGATATTGGCATAGATGATTTAGCAGCTTTAACATCAAACCAAAAAGGTTTTCAGCCTGTTCTGGTTAAAGGACGATCGCTAAAAAGTCTCAATCACTTCTATAACAAGACTAAGGCTAAGCTTTCGTCAAAGTTTCAAGGCGATAAATATTTCTCGCCAAGAGAATAATATCAAACTTTAAATAAATATCAGTGTTTGTACAGAAAAAAATCAGTAAAATTCACTCAAGATAAGTAATCTCTTGGTAGAAATTTTTCTGGAATAATAATATTTTTATAACTAGCAACTTGAGTTATTTGGAAACACCATTTTTATTCTGCTAGTGCTTAGAGGTTGTCTGAGAAGTCTAATTTTATATATTTAAGCGGGACTAAATCCCCCAATCCTGGGGGACTTTCATAACATATTCCCCCCAAATTTGAGCGTGAGGGATGCTGAGGAAACCTCAGCATATCCAATCACGCTGTTGGGGGGCTAGGGGGGCAAAACACGGTATAAAAAAACTTTTCAGATATCCTCTTAAGCAAAAATTGAGTTTGTCTTGGTCTTAATCGATTTTATTTATGACTTACCAAAAATCCTCCTCTCGCTACGCAATCTATTCCCGTCGCCGTTTCACAATGTCGATCTGTAGAATCGTGTTGGGACTGATCGCACTCATGCTGGTTTGTATGCCGATGGTCAACGGCAGCGAGACGCGCGATCCTGCCTATTGGCCTTTCGATGCCCAAAGTCCATGGAACATGCCCATTGGGTCGGGGGCGAAATATGAGACCGTGAGTTCGCCCAATTGGACAAAGGAAGCACTGAAGTACGGACTACTCATCAATTCATCGAAGTGGACTATACCGGTATTCATTGCCAAAGCATCTGACCCAATTCGCAAAATTTACCGCACGGACGGAACAGAGAACGGCTATGTTGCTTTCGAGATGCACGTACCAGAAGCCGCAACACCCGATCCCGGTGGGGATGCCCATCTACATATCATCGACGAGACCCACAGCTTCGTCAATGAGATGCTTAGGGCGCGTAGGCGTGACGATGGTAATCTTGAAGCGCCGTTCCCAAACAAGATTGACTTGCGCGGTCCCGGGATCTCCGAGCAGTATATAGGATCGTGCGCCTACGGGGGGTCTTGTACGGCAGGACTTATTCGTAAGGGAGAACTTCAAAATGGCATTAGACATGCGCTGCGTATGTCTATAACTACTGCCGTCTTGAATAAGAATGCCCCTGGTGGCAAGCCATATGTGTGGCCTGCGAATACGGCGGACGGCGGTGATGGAAATAGCTATACCGGTACAGGCAACGTGTATATGGGGTCGTTGCTGGCAATCCCCCCGGACGTGAACATTGAAGACATCGCGACACCCGGCACACCCACCTACGAACTGGCGCGGGCACTTCAGGATTATGGTGCATACGTTGTCGATCGAGGACATCTTAACCTATATGTTGAACCTCAAGCTAAAGAAGAGGCCGCCGAAATTACATGGAGCGATCGTCAAGAACTGCCAAAATATCTCAAGGTGGTGACAAACAACAGTCCGAATAGCGTTGGCGGTGGCGGGACACCCCGCCGTCCACTGGCACCACAGTTTTAATATCTGATGAGGCTTTCAGCGATCGCAGCCTTTTGACTTGCGAACGGAATAATAAGGCTTTTAACTCTGTCCACACTCCTCACAGATACCCAAATCTTAAAAGCATACCCTTGAAAGGTTACGCTCCTCCCCTGGATAAATCTCAGGGGTTTCCGTGCTGCCCGTGTATTTTTAGATCATTTCAACCCGCTACAATTAATCTTTTGTCGCTCAACCAGCTCCTAAAAGTATCTAAGTTGACAGATATAAACCCATAGATCGTCATATAATACGAGAATTACTTGGTTTACTTCAAGATAACAATAATTAGGAACTTATAAAGTGATTTGCCTAATTAAACATACATTTTAGAAAAACTACAGCACATGAACAATAATATACATGAAGCTCTGTGGAATTATTTAAATTCTGAAAATTCGACGATATCAAAAGATGAATATTTTAATCTCGCTCGCTCGACACCCAATTTTTTAGATGCCAAAGAATATTTTGAAAATAAAAAGAATAATTATAAAATTATTAAATTTCCCTTTATTAATATAAATGATATTTATTTTCTCAAAAAAAAAATATATCTATAATTTCTTTATTAAAAAATCTTGAAATATATAGGGAACTTAGGATTTTATTTAAGATAAACAGAAATAATCATAGAGCTAGAGATTTCCAAGATAATATTGTCAAAGAAAAATATATTTTTTCTGTTTGTCCTTTTAGCGGAAAAATTCTTAGATCGAACCAATCAATAGCAGTAGATAGAACTATTTTTTATCGATTCTCAACTACACAAGGAGTATTTTACATTATTACTGGAACTATGTGGAGGGGATTTCCGAAGTCAGCAATTTATTTTCCTCAATATGAGTTGCTCTTTGAATTTGAAACCCCTAAGTGGAGTATTAGTTTAAGAACCATATCGAAATTTAAAGCTTTGCTTGTAAGTAATTTTGATAAATTTCATCGTTATTTTCATAGCCAGCTCAATATAAAAAAAATTGCCGTAATAATCGGAGCTGAAAATTTTGCACACAATATTTTAAATGAACTTTCAGGTATCAATAGACTATATCAAAGAAATTTATTAAATAAAGTAGATAAATTTTTAGTATTGAGAGAGCCTCTCGGCTCGATAGATAAAATTTTTCCTGAAATTCCTATTGGCAAAATCAAATATATTAATCAAAATAAAATTTGGCAAGAGATTGTCAGTAATAATTATTTAGTTGTTAATATTGGAGATTGTTTTATCAAACAAGATTTAGTAAATCGAGTTTATCAAGTAGCAATTAATAATTGTTCTTTAGAAGTCATAAACAGAATAAAAAAAGCTAAGGAGAGCTATTCCCCGCTTCTTTGGGTTAGCATTAGAGTTGGCAATAGAACACTGACTAATCAAATAGAATGTTTATCCAAAGTAATTAATGCATTATACCAAAATTTCCCCCAATTAGGAGTAGTTTTTGATGGCTTCTCACTGCCAGCTGATTATGGCATCAAACGTCCCCAACAAGCCTATCAAAAAATATTAGGAGATCGAGAAATGGAAGATATTGAATCAATAATAAAGCAACAAAATGAAGTAGCAAATAATATTGTTAATAATTTATTATCAAACATAAAAGTGTTTAATACAATAGGCTGCTCTATTTTTGAAACCAACATATGGGCTAATGCTATTGATATTTACTTGGCTCATCATGGCACAATGCAGCACAAAGTTGGATGGCTAGCAAATAAGCCGGGTGTAGTGCATTCTAACTCAAAAGTTTTAGGAAGCTTTAAATGGATTGTTGGTGTAAGAGAGTTTGAAATTAGACCTGTTTACATTAATCAGAAATATGCTAGAAATGTTGATATAGAAAAAAATGGAAAATATAATAAGCTAACTGTTCTTAAAAAAAGTTTTAATTATTATATAGATTGGAAAGTTATATACCGCGAGCTCTATAAAATTGCTATGTCGATAACTAACTATTAATTTATTATTTTAGTTGGGATTATATCTAAGTTTTTTTTGCTTAAAAGCCTCTAAACTATTTATTGCAATAATCGATATTAAGTTTATGTATTCAAAATGGATTTTGTAGTTGTAGTTATGCTTGGTTGCTTTTGTAATTGTAGTTTTTATGTTTTTACCAAAAAGTACAGATGTTGTGTCAGCCGTTGTTATATATCCGTCTTCTAGTGAAATATCTTCTGTATCTAATCCTTTGTTTAGTCCATTAGCATATATTAATCATGACTAGTTAAATGTATTATCCTAAAATTAGTGTTATAACTCCATCCTACAACCAAGGTGACTTTCTAGAGGCTACATTAGAAAGTGTCTTTGAGCAAAATTATCCAAATTTAGAATACATAGTAATTGATGGAAATTCTACAGATGGAAGTGTAGACATTATCCAAAAGTACGAAGATAAACTTGCTTACTGGGTAAGCGAACCAGATAAAGGACAAACTGATGCACTTGTCAAAGGTTTTAATAAAGCAACTGGTGATATACTTTGCTGGCTTTGTTCTGACGATCTATTAGAACCCAACACTTTACATGAAGTAGCTCAATTTTTTCAAAATAAGCCCCAGGCTCGTGTTGTGTACGGTGATACCAAATGGATAGACGCAGAAGGTAATTTAATTCAAGAAAGAAAAGAAACTCCTTTTAATCGTTTTATTTTTCTATACGAACATAACTTTATTCCTCAACCCTCAACCTTTTGGCGACGAGATTTATATGAAGAAGTTGGAGGTTTAAACCCAGAGTTCGATATGGCAATGGATTCAGATCTTTGGGCACGTTTTGCAGAAGTAACGAAAATTTATCATGTTCGTAAATATTGGTCTTGTATGCGTCTTTATCCCGAACATAAAACTCACCGTTTAAGGGCTACTGCACATATTGAAGATACGGCGATCAGACAAAGATATTACGGGAGCGAACCAAATTGGTCGCTCGAACTCAAAAAAGCAACCGCCAAATCTATGAGACTTTTATGGAAGCTAGGAACTGGATGTTATTGGCGAAGTGCTTCTAGTGCTTTGACCTTTGGAAAACCAAATTTTTCCTAACATAAAGCCAGTAAATAGCTACTTACAGACATAATGTTATTGCCCCTGCACCAAGGTTTAGACCTTGTAACAAAATGAAAATTCTTCAGGTTCATAACCAGTATAGACATCGCAGTGGTGAAGAAGTAGTTGTAGAAGCAGAACAGAAAATGCTCACTAACTACGGTCATCAAGTAGAGCAGTGGATAGTAAAAAGCTCTGATATTGAAAATGCTCGAGGTTTAGCCAAAGCTGGTATAGCGTTACAGTCTATTTGGTCTTCTAAGACCTATGGTATGGTAAAAAAGCAAATTAAAAACTTTGAACCCGACATAGTTCACGTTCACAATACTGTTCCCTTAATTTCTCCCTCTGTTTACAGTGCTTGTCGTGATGCTAATGTACCGGTAGTAAAAACACTTCATAGCTATAAATTAATTTGTCCAGGGGCGTATTTATATCGTGATGGTAAAATTTGCGAAGATTGCATTTCTAAACCCGTTAAATACCCCAGTGTAATCCACGGCTGCTATCGTCACAATCGCTTTCACAGTGCTATTACTACTACAGGTTTAGCTGTTAATCGATTTCAAGGTACCTATCAAAAAGATGTTGATATTTTCATCGCTTTAACAAGATTTGCCCGTCAAAAATTTATTGAAGGTGGTTTTCCTGCGGAAAAGATTGCAGTCAAGCCTAATTTTATTGCTTCAAATATTCAGCCAGGAGAACATCAAGGAAAGTATGCTTTGTTTGTGGGAAAATTAGTTAAATACAAAGGAATTGAAACATTTTTAAAAGCTTGGGATTTGTTAGAAGAGCCAATACCGTTAAAAGTAGTAGGCAAAGGACCTTTGGATATTTTGCTCAAGGGTAGTATTCCTTCTGGAATAGAGTATTTAGGAGCATTACCAAGAGAAAAAGTTTTAGAATTGATGCAAAATGCCAGTTTTTTAATATTTCCTTCAGAATGGTATGAACCTTTTGGAATGGTAGTTATTGAAGCTTTCGCAACAGGGTTACCCGTTATAGGAAGCTATAGAGCAAGCAGCAGGGAAATTATTAAAGATGGGTATTCAGGATGGCATTTTAAACCAGAAAATGCTGAAGATTTAGCTCGTGTAGTCAAAGAAACATGGTCAAACCCTGATGAATTAAAGCGTCGAGGTAATTTAGCAAGAAAACAATACGAACAATGTTATTCGGCAGAAGTAAATTATCAAATGCTGCTTAATATTTATCAAACTGCGATTGAAAGAACTCAGAATCAAGACTTCTCTACGGTTTTTTGAAAATTTAATTCCAGCTTGCTTTTGAAACGATTACAATTTAATTTATAGCAAAGACGGGAAGCGCAAAACCCACGAGCGAAGCGTCACGGACGTCTAGAGAAGCGGTCCAGTAGAAGCTATTGACAAATAACGCAAAGTACCAGTTCCTAAAAATAGACTGTTATCCAGCAATTGTTAAGCGATCGCAATTGTTTTTTTGTTAAATATACTGCTTAAAAACCTAACTTTACACTCATCTACAAAGTTATCCTTTTGTCAACCATTATTAGTGGACCGCTTCTCTAGAAGATTTGAGGTTTCCTCAAATCTCGCGTCCTCCTTTAGGCGTGGGATACGCGCTACTCGGCACACGGGGCGTATCCCACGCCTGGGGAGACCCCAGGCGACAGCCCCTCATTTATGTGCCGTCTGTATGTTAGAATATTTTATGTCATATAAATTGACATAAATGATTGTCCTAGAGTTTAAAGTAAAAGCTAAAACAAAGCAATACCAAGCAATTGACGAGGCAATACGTACTACCCAGTTCATCAGAAACAAATGTCTTAGGTTTTGGATGGACAACAAAGGAGTGGGACGCTATGACCTTAACAAGCACTGCAAGGTATTAGCTAATGAATTTAGCTTTGCTAGTGAATTAAACTCTATGGCGAGACAATCAGCAGCAGAAAGAGCTTGGTCTGCTATCTCGCGGTTTTTTGATAACTGCAAGAAACAGATTCCCGGCAAGAAAGGATACCCACGATTCAAGAAAAATGTCCGCTCCGTAGAATACAAAACTACTGGGTGGAAGCTAGATAGAACGACCTGTAAACATATTACTTTTACCGATAAAAAAGGGATTGGTCGAGTCAAGTTAATTGGTACTCATGATTTACGTTTCTATGAGGACAAGCTCATCAAGCGAGTTCGATTAGTACACAAAGCAGATGGGTACTACTGTCAATTTTCTATAGCTGTAGATAACAAAGAGGATGTCGAGCCGACGGGGAACGCTATTGGTTTAGATCTGGGTTTGAAATTTGCCTATGTTGATAATACAGGGCATACTGAACCAAATCCCAGATTTTATAGAACAGCAGAAAAAAGACTAGCTAAGTTGCAGCGTCGGGTATCCAAGAAATTTAGAAAAGGACAACCCCAATCTAATAACTATAAAAAAGCTAGAAAACAGCTAGCTAAACTTTACTTAAAAGTAAGTAGACAGCGTGAAGAATGGGCTAAGAGAATAGCCCGTTGCGTAACTAAATCGGCAGATTTGATTGCCTACGAAGATTTAAAAGTGAAGAACATGATTCGTAACCATAGGCTATCTAAGTCCATACAAGACATGGGTTGGCGTAAATTACGATATTGGATTGAATATTTTGGGGTTAAGTTTGGCAAGGTAACTGTTGCCGTACCACCTCATTACACAACTGTTGATTGTAGTGTTTGTGGGGCTAAAGTTCAAAAAAGCTTGAGTACCCGAACTCACCGATGCGATGTCTGCTGCACAGAAATGTGTAGAGATCGAAACGCAGCAGTCAACATTTTGCAGAAAGCCATACGTACTGCGGGTCACGCAGGAACGTGGGAGCAATCCCTAAACGCTTGGGGAGATTTGCCCTCTTGGGCAGTTGGTGCGGGAAAGGGGGGATTTTAAGTTGTCTTTTGGCAGCTTACCAGTTAATGTCTGGATATTTCCCCCCTTCCCCACCTGCTGTCTAACGGCGAGTCGATTGAACCAAGAATCCCACGACTTGAGCGTTAGCGGAGTTGTGCGGAGTGTCAACAATAAAGTCTGACAGCTAGAGCAATCATCTTAACTGGCTTTCGACTGTGTTATGCTCCCAAAAGCTAAATCGTTGCTTGAGAACCAAAAAAATAAAAAGAGCATTACCAAATATGTAACGTTTCCAAAGACGGCGAGGTTCTACTAATAATCTATACAGCCATTCAAAGCCTAATTTTTGCATCCATTTAGGGGCGCGCCTTACCATGCCAGAAACAAATTCAAAGCTCGCACCAATACCGATAGATATGGGAATACCTAGCTTTTGGTAATTAGTATCAATCCATTTTTCTTGTTTTGGTGAGCCCAAAGCAACAAAAAGAATATCTGGTGCTGCTGCTTTAATTTTTGCTTCTATTTTTTCTGGTTCTTTTGAATCTTGCTCAAATCCATAAGGCGGACAATAAGTACCTACAATTTGAAGCTGAGGATGTTTTTGGCAAAGAACTTCCGCTGTCCTATCTGCTGCTTGAGGACGACCTCCTAACAAAAACACTTTAAATCCTTTTTCGGCAGAAACTTCACATAATTTTTCAAAAAGGTCTGTTCCATTAACACGACCTTTTAATGGAGCATTCATTAATTTAGCAGCCCAAAGTAAAGGTACTCCATCTGGTACGCTTAAAAACGCATTGTGATAAATTTTCTGAAAATGCCGATCTTTTTGAAGAATAACGATATGCTGTGCGTTGGAAGTTACTATATAGTTAGGTTTTCTATTAGATAGTAGCTTTTGTTCCACTATTGAGATTACTTCATCAAAGCTTAAGGCATCAATATTAACTCCACATAAATTAACTTTCATCAGAAAATCTCTAAAACTAAGTAATTTAAAGTCAACTTCATAACTAATACGTCTAGTGTGAATTAAAGTTTAGTAAGCGAATAGGGATTGGAAAGTAAGGAAATTAATTCCGAATTCACGCCAGGCGTAACTAATATAAATTTATACTCAATATCACTTAGGTTAAATAAAGTTTTGATAAAGAAACGGGTAGTCTCTGCCAACTGATTGGGTTGAATTCATGTTCGACTTTTAATTATGTTGGTAATGATTATTTTAGTCTAAACTACAGATGTTAGCTCAACGTTTGACACTTTTTGAGCAAAGCCTAACTATTAATTTTTTAATTTTTAATTTTCTCTGCTGTTCGTAAAATCTGCCCTGCTAAAATGGCTGCACCAAAACCGTTATCGATGTTCACTACGCCAATGCCAGCAGCACAAGAATTTAACATTGTTAGTAGAGGTGCGACACCAGCAAAACTAGTTCCATAACCGACACTAGTAGGAACACCAATTACAGGACAGTCTGCCATTCCTGCTACTACACTAGGTAAAGCTCCTTCCATTCCCGCTACTACAATTAATACATCAGCTTCATAAATAATTTCTTTATGACTCAATAAGCGGTGAATTCCTGCTACACCGACATCCCAAAGACGTTTTACTTGAAAGCCACAGAGTTCGGCAGTAACGGCTGCTTCTTCAGCAATAGGTAAATCCGCAGTACCAGCAGTCAGAATAGAAATTATTCCCGAATGTTGAATATTAGATTTGGTTTGGGCTACAGCACAAATACGAGCAAGAGGATAGTAAGTTAAATTGTCTACTTCTTGTTGTAATTGTGCATAAACTTCAGGTTCAATTCGGGTTGCCATGACTACAGAAGATTTATCTATCATCGCTTTCATAATTTGAGCAATCTGTACTGGCGTTTTTCCCGAACCCCAAATTACTTCAGGAAATCCCGTTCTTAACTGACGATGATGGTCAATTTTAGCAAAATCTTCTACTGACTCAAAAGTAATATGTTTAAGTTTTTCTAAGGCATGAATGGGACTAATATTACCTGCTGCAACTGCCTCCAACAGAATTTTTATGGCTTCGGGTTGAGTCATGTTATTTTACTTCTAATTTACGTTTAATTCTTCCAACAAAATATTTATCTTTCTTACTTCTTCCATCTTTCCTCGATCTTGAGATAAATTTCTGGCTTGAGTCAGCACGGTAATTGCTTCTTTTTTTCTTCCTCTTTTATTTAAAGCAATCCCTAGATGATAGTAAGCAGAAAAGTTATCTGGATCGATTTCTGTTAAACGCCGATAAGTAATAATGGCATCGATATAGTTTTTCTCAGCTAAGAAAATTTTACCCATACCAAGCCTTGCTTCTGCTAAATCTGGCTGAAGAGAAAGTGCCCGACGATAAGCTTTTAATGCACCTTCCGAGTCTCCTTTTACTTGTAAAGCTTCGCCAATTTTTAGTGAAATTAGGGGATTATCTGGGTCTAACCGTTCCGCTTGCTGTAAAATATTTAATCCTGCTTCTAACTCACCTTGGTTAAATAATACTACCGCTAATTGGAGTTGTAAACTACCATCTTGAGGAAAGTTAGCGATCGCTTTTTGTAAAAACTCAACTGCTTCTCGGTAACGCTTTTGTTTAATTAAAGCAGTAGCCATAATATCATATGCTTGGCGATGATCGGGCTGTAAAGCCAAAATACGGTAATAGTTGTCGATAACCAAGTCATATTCCCCCTGACGGAGCAATACTACTCCTAACCCCAGATAGTTTTGAATATTACCAGGAGCCAGAGCGATCGCTTTTTGATAAGCATTAGCAGCCCGAGGATTGTCATTAGCCATAGCATAACTGTAACCTAGAGCATAATAAAATTCTGCATTATTAGGATCGAGTATAATCGCTTGTTGATAGGCAGCAGCAGCAGCAGAAAAATCCTTTTGCAAAGCGTATAAATAACCAATCCCCGAAAAAATTTTGGCGTTTTTCCCATCCAGATAAGCAGCCTTTTGATAAGTAGCAATAGCGTTGGTATAATCTCCTGCATCAATATACTTTTTACCAAGACGCAATAATTCTCTGAGCTGCTGCTGATTTCTCTGACTTACTAAAATAGGTATATTGGTTTGCTCAACAGCAGAAACAGTCGCCGAAAATTGAGAGATAAGAAAACTAGTGATTAGATAAATAGGTAGCTGCAAGAAGATGAATTGTGCCACGGCTAATTATGACTTGATATATTAGGAGAATCTTGAGAAATAATAAGTTTATACCTTATTATCCTTTAATCGCCAATCCTTAATTCTCTAGAGCTCAACTATTTATTAACTAAATTATTCCTGGCTTCTTGTGCCACTTGTTCGACTCGATCTTGAGCGAGTTTTTCGAGGGTAAAATTGGCTTGTTCTCCTCCTAATCTTCCTAAAGCTTGAGTAAGACGATAACGTATTTGCCAATCATCATTATTAACGAAAGGAATTAAAAGAGGTATGGCTCGATCATCTCCTAATTCGCCTAAAGAGCTAATAGCAGCAGTTTGTACCAAATTATTATCCGAGTTTAAAGCTTCTTGAAGCAAATCAAAACCCCGAGGTTCTCCTAATTCCCCTAAAGTAGCAATAATGCTAAATTGAATCAGCCAATCGGCACTTTGATGATACATTTTTACCAAATCTTCAAAAGCTTCGGTTAATTTTAAACCACCAATGGCATCGGCTGCTGCTGCTTGTACATCTGGTTCTGGATCGTTGTATAAGCGATCGCGCAAAATTTCTAAAGAAGCAACTAAATCTTGATGTCCTAAAGTATCAAATTGGCTAACTGCTGCATAGCGTACGCGAGTATTTTTATCTTTCACCATTGGTTTGATTAACTCAAAGGCTACGCCTGGATCCATTGTTCGCAGGTGATTTAATCCCTTGATGCGATCGCCAAAATCTTCTGATTTTAATAGTTGCTGTACGGATTCTGGTGTAATGCTCATTTATCTCTGGTTACTAGTTGATAGTGAATAGTTGATGGTTGATGGTTGATTTTTAAATCTCTTGCTCCCTTGTCTTTTTCAACCAATGAGTTAGGACTTTTGGCAGAATTCTACTCTGCTGCCATAGTCCGAATAATGTCTCCCTGAGTTAAAATACCAACTAACTTACCTTCTCGGTCAACGACTGGTAAACGGCGAATTTTTTTTTCGTGCATAGTGTGAGCAGCTTCTTTTAAAGAGCGATCGAGTTGAATGGTAATTGGTTTGTCGCTCATTACTTCTCCTACTGTTTGCCCCAAAGCCTTATGAATTTCCTTGTTGTAACGGGCAGGATTTTGTAAATAAATGACGCTATCGAGAATCATAATATAAGGTGGGGGTTCGACTCCTGTTTCCTGCCACATTAAATCGGTTTCTGAAATTACTCCCACTAATTTGCCAGTCTCATCTTGTACTGGTAAACCGCTAATTTTCTTCTCTGCTAAAATTTGAATCGCCTCTTGAAGAGGTGTTTGCGGATTTACGCTAATGGGATTATGAGTCATTACCTCAGCAACAGTTTTGGTCATTCTTTAGTCTAAGATTTTGTTACTTGTCAATGACTTATATTGTAGGCAATTACTGGTACTGAGCTTATTGACTGTATCAGATTGTTACTATTTAGTGGTTGGTGGTTAGTGGTTAGGTAATTTCTAACTATTTTCTACCACTCACTTGTACATTAGGGGATTGAATTACTGTATGGGGTTCATTCCCGTTCCATTTTTGAATTCTTTCTCTTTGAACTTGCAGTTTTTCGACATGGTTCAAATCAGGGTTACAAAATAAAAAAGGTCAATCCTAGAGGCACTTCTCAGTATTGCAGTAGTTGTTTAAATCGAGTAAGCAAAACACTTTCGGAGCGTTGGCATTACTGCGATCTATGCACTTTGAGTTGCGATAGAGACTATAACAGTGCCGTACTAATTAAAAAGCTGGCTGTGGGCAGCAGTCAGGACGGGGTTCATAAACGCCTGGGGAAACCCCAGGCGACGACCCCTCATAAAAAGCTTCCTTCTTTGGCAGTTTTGCTTTAGTCGAGAAGAATCCCTCGTCAAGGAGCGAGGGAGTGTCAACTTCGGGCGGACAGACTGTCCACCCGAAGTTGAGCCAAAATCAACCTTAATTTAAGTAATTACAGTGGGTTTTTCTCTTTGGGTCAACTTGCGAATCTGAGCTATTTCTTCTGCTAAATCGATTAACGGTTTGAGTGCTGCTTGAGTCTCTACATCATGCTTACTAGCATCTGGTTCATAACTTTCTAGATAAACTCTCAAAGTTGCTCCTTTTGTCCCCGTACCAGAGAGACGGAAAACAATACGAGAACCATCAGTAAAACCGATGCGAATACCTTGTTTCTTGCTGACACTACCATCAATGGGATCGCTATAGCTAAAATCGTCAGCATAATCTACAGTATAAGCACCATATTGCTTACCTTTCATCTCCCCTACAGAACTACGCAATCTCTCCATTAATTCTGTAACAGGTTCTTTAGCTACTTCTTCGTAGTCGTGACGAGAGTAGAAATTACGTCCATAAGTTTGCCAATGATGGCGGACGATATCTTCTACAGATTCTCCTTTAACTGCCAAGATATTCAGCCAGAAAAGAACTGCCCACAGTCCATCTTTTTCCCTAACATGGTTTGAACCAGTACCAAAACTTTCTTCACCGCAAAGAGTTGCTTTATCTGCATCCAGGAGATTACCAAAGAATTTCCAACCTGTAGGAGTTTCATAGCAATCTATGCCTAATTTAGCTGCTACGCGATCGACTGCTGCACTAGTAGGCATGGAACGAGCAACTCCTGATAAGCCATTTTTGTAACCGGGAACTAAATGAGCATTGGCAGTTAAAACGGCGAGACTATCACTAGGAGTAACAAAAAAATTACGTCCTAATATCATATTGCGATCGCCATCCCCATCGGAAGCAGCCCCAAAATCTGGTGCATTCTCCCCATACATTACTTCTACCAAGTCGTGAGCATAAACTAAATTGGGGTCTGGATGTCCACCACCAAAATCTTCTAGGGGTTCTCCATTTTGTACCGTACCCGCAGGTGCGCCCAAACGTTGCTCAAAGATGTTTTTAGCATAAGGCCCTGTAACTGCATGGAGGGAGTCCATACACATCCGAAAATTACCACTTTTAATTAATTCACGAATGCGATCGAAATCAAACAAAGATTCCATTAAACGAGCGTAAGGTTCGACGGGATCGATTACTTCTACTCCCATCTCCCCAATACGAGAAACAGAAAGTTTATCAAGATTAATATCGGCTACATCAGCAATTTTATAGCTATCTATTACTTTTGAACGGGCATAAATCGCTTCGGTTACTTTTTCTGGTGCTGGACCACCATTGGTAATATTGTATTTAATACCAAAGTCTCCGTCTGGACCACCTGGGTTGTGACTAGCAGAAAGAATAATACCGCCAAACGCTTGATATTGACGGATAATACAAGAAGCTGCTGGAGTTGATAAAATACCCCCTCGACCAACTAAAATTCGTCCGATTCCGTTAGCTGCTGCCATTTTGAGAATTATCTGAATGGCTTGGCGGTTGTAGTAGCGACCATCACCACCTAAAACTAAAGTTTGACCTTGACAGCCTTCAAGGGAATCAAAGATCGACTGGACAAAGTTTTCTAGATAATGAGGTTTTTGAAAAACAGTTACGGACTTACGCAATCCAGAAGTGCCTGGTTTTTGATCTGAAAAAGGAGTTGTGGAAACAGTACGGATATCCATAAAGCGATTTAAAAGTAGATTTTTTACTGCAAATCATCTCGACTATGTACTCCTAATCTTGCTTACTGTTATGAGCAGTATTAAATATTAGGAAAATATAAAGTTAATTTTACAGGTCGAGAGGAACTCCCAGGTTATCAACTCCTACTTAATTTCTTAACCTTGTGTGAGTTCGGAGTTCGGAGTTCAGAGTTATTATTTTTTACGATAGAAAATAATTAACTCGATTGTATGTTAAAACCGATCGATCGCAATCTTTGGGTGGCGGAACAACCACAAGAATTTTTTGGATTGCCAGTAGGTACGAGAATGACAGTAATTCTACTAGCGGGAGGACGTTTGTTACTTATCTCCCCCATTAAAATCGACCAACAGACCAAAACACAATTAGATTCTATCGGTGAAGTTGAATTTATTATTGCTCCCAATCTTTTTCATCATTTATATCTGGCAAACTGTCAGAAACTTTATCCCCAAGCTACATTAATTGCTCCTCCAGGATTAGCCACTAAACAACCTAATTTAGCGATCGATAAAATCTTTTGTCAAGATGAAATTAACTTTGAGCCCGAACTAGAATACTTACTTTTTGAAGGCTTTCAAGGTTTTATTCCACCCAAGATAGTTACAGTAAACGAAATAGTTTTCTTTCACCCCGTCAGTAAGACTCTGATTTTAACTGATACAGCTTTTAATTTCGATCGTAACTTTCCCTTGATCACTCAATTAGCTACCAGAATTATTGGCTGTTACGGCAATCTTAGACCTTCTTTCTTAGAAAAGATAGCCATACAAGATAAGCAGAAAGTCACGCATTCCATCCAAAAAATTCTTGCTTGGGATTTTCAACGAGTTATTATGGCTCACGGAAATATTGTCGAAACCAAGGCTAAAGAACAGCTAAACGCTGGTTATCAATGGTTTTTGGGCAAAGATGAATTATTAAACTAGCGATCGATTTTCATAACATATTTGCATAATAGGCAAAATACGTCCATAAATACCTATATACATCAGGAATTTCTGAACAAAATATAAACTTTTGCTTGCTATTGCCAATGCACCTCTATAACTTAAGAGTGAGTTCGGCAATCCGTATTTACCGCATATAGTATCATAACCGTTTTTGGTTCATTATAAAAGCAATGCGGGGTGTAAATATACCAAGCATTATGTTAAATATAAAAATAGTACAAGTAAACTAAAGTTAAGCTCCCAATAATAAATTGAACTTTTGGCAGTAGACTTACGTCTAAATAACTAGTTAAACCTAAATTATAGGTAAAACTGTTATGTCAAAAGACATCCTTTGCAAAAGGGGTGAGTAAATGACTTAGATAAAAAGCTAAAAGTTGACAAAAATATTTTGTTCAATTTTATCGGTGCAAGACTTTTAATAAGTTCCAAGGAGTCACAACTGTACAGATGCCCAAAGCCAAAATCAACAAAGAAACAAAAAAAGCAAACTACTCGGCAGATATGGTAAGAACCTATCTGCACGAAATTGGTAGGGTGCCTCTGCTAACCCACGAACAGGAAATTGTTCTCGGTAAGCAGGTACAGACAATGATGACCCTGTTGACCAAAAAAGAAAAATTAGAGAAAAAGCTCGGGTTAGAGCTAAGTCTGAAGGAGTGGGCTGATGAGGCTCAAATGAGTGAGGTAGAACTCAACAGGGCTGTACAAAAAGGGCAGCGAGCCAAAAGAAAAATGATCGAAGCTAATTTACGCTTGGTAGTGGCGATCGCCAAAAAATACCAAAAGCGCAATATGGAATTTCTCGATCTGATTCAAGAAGGTAGTCTAGGCTTAGAAAGAGGTGTAGAAAAATTCGATCCTACCAAAGGATATAAATTTTCTACCTATGCCTACTGGTGGATTCGTCAGGCGATTACTCGCGCGATCGCTCAACAAGCTCGCACTATTCGTCTTCCCATTCACATTACAGAGAAACTCAATAAAATTAAAAAAACTCAAAGAGAACTGTCCCAAAGGTTAGGGCGTAGTCCCAATCCTGGAGAAATTGCTCGTGAACTAGAATTAGAACCTGCTCAAATTCGTGAGTATCTCAGTATTGCTCGTCAACCAATCTCTTTAGATGTAAGAGTTGGGGATAATCAAGATACCGAATTATCAGAACTGCTAGAAGATGATGGCGTTTCTCCTGACGGCTATGCTACTCAAGAATTATTGAGACAAGACTTATACAATCTCATGGCAGACTTAACTCCTCAACAGCAAGAAGTAATTACTCTGCGTTTTGGATTAACTGATGGCAAAGAATTATCTTTGGCAAAAATAGGTCAAAGAATGAATTTGAGTCGTGAAAGAGTTCGTCAGCTAGAACACCAAGCACTAGCTCATTTACGTAGAAGAAGGGCAAATGTCCGCGAGTATATGGCTAGTTAAGAGGAGATAGAGAAGGGAAAAAATATGGCTTTTTTCCCTTTTATTGTTTAAATTAAGGTAATTTTAAGACTTAAATTGGAGAAAACATGGTTTTCTTTACAGTCCATAATTAGTTATTATGTGACTGAATTTATCGCTCGCTCTATGTTAAAAAATAAGCAATCACGTACCCCTGCTAAATATCTTAATATTTTAGCGGGGGTACGTGGCAAAGTAACCATCGTATCTTACAAAGTGGTCTGGAACGGTGTCAGCTAGACCAAAGTTGATCTCCGTTATACTATCGGCAAACCGATAGTGACTGGTGTTCTCTAGTCAAAAATGTGGTGTAGGAGTGGATAATGACACTATTAAATGAAACTTATAATGGGAAAGAAAGTAAAAATTCTTCTCTAGTGAGGAATGGAAATCTTAGTTCTTTTACTTTATCGCCCAGTACCGAGGCAATTCAAAATTGGTTAATTGACAGATTAGCTCAGTCTCTTGAAATCGAGCCTCATGAGATAGACATTCAAAAAGATTTTAGTGAATATGGTTTAGATTCGGTAGAAGCAATCAATTTATCGGGAGAATTAGAAGGCTTTCTGGGCTGCCGACTTTCTCCTACTCTGTTGTGGGACTACCAAAATATTAAAGCCTTAGCTCAATATTTAGCGGAAACAAGGCCGACCATTGATAAGCTCGATTCTTCGGCTAGGTTGGATATTCTACCCCCTATTCCGAGAAAGAAACAAAGATCTTCTTCTAGGCAAATTAAACCAGAAAAAGACAGTTTTTCCAACCCAGAAATACCCCCAGAATACTATCGTTTTGATTGCTCTCCAGAGTATAAAAAACTACAACAACAAATAAAACAAGTAAATTCTTTGGGTAATGGCAATCCCTTTTTCGTACCCCAAGAAAGAATTGTTAATGATACTACCAGTATCGATGGTCGAGAACTAATTAATTTTGCTACCTATAACTATATTGGAATGTGTGGCGATCCGCTAGTATCCCAGGCAGCTCAAGAAGCGATCGATCGTTACGGTACTTCTGCTTGTGCCAGTCGTTTGATCTCGGGAGAAAAACCAATTCACCGTGAATTAGAGCGAGAAATTGCGGATTTTTTGGGAGTAGAAGATAGTATTGTTTTAGTTGGCGGTCATGCTACGAATGTTACCACTATCGGTCATCTATTCGGTAAAAATGATTTAGTTATCTATGATTCTCTCAGTCATAACAGTATTCTTCAGGGTTGTTTCCTGTCGGGAGCTAGTTTAGTTGCTTTTCCCCACAATGACTCATCAGCATTAGAGGAAATTTTACGCGATCGCCGTCATCGCTATCAAAGAGTATTAATCGTCATTGAAGGAGTTTATAGTACTGATGGAGATATTGCCGATCTCCCCCAATTTATCGATCTAAAAAAACGCTATAAAACTTTTTTAATGGTAGATGAAGCTCATTCTATTGGGACAATTGGTAAACATGGACGAGGAATTGGCGAATTCTTTGCCATCAATCCCCATGATGTCGATTTGTGGATGGGAACTCTGAGTAAATCTTTTGCCAGTTGTGGCGGTTATATTGCTGGTTCTCATGCTCTCATAGAATATCTTAAATATACTGCTCCTGGTTTTGTTTTTAGCGTGGGTATGTCTCCACCCAATGCAGCAGCTACTCTAGCTGCTATTGGGGTACTCAAAGCCGAACCAGAACGAGTTAGTAGGTTACAAGCAAGAGCAAAATTATTTTTAAGGTTAGCTCAAGCAAAAGGATTGAATACGGGGATGAGTAAAGATTCTCCTGTAATTCCGATTATAGTAGGTGAATCCCTTAAATCGATTCAACTTTCTCAAAATTTATTTCAAAAGGGTATCAATGTTCCTTTTATGATTTATCCTTCAGTACCACAAAACGAAGCTCGTTTACGCTTTTTTGTTACTTGTAATCATACTGAAGAACAAATTCGTTTTACAGTAGATACTCTAGCAGAAGAGATTGCCAAGCTTTAAAATCGCTTTGCGATTAGCTATTAGCTTTTTTTTCTCGCATAGTGTGGGAGTTAAACCCCCACTATGCCTATTTTCACTGTTAAATTAAATAACCCTACTTTATTGAATTCTTTTTTTTGAATATAACCATCCACTAAACAACCGAATCATTCTAGGCATAACAAAATAATTCATTAGTGTAACTAATCCAACTGTGAGAATGAAACTGCGTAGTAGCATTGGTAGAGAAGCAAGAAAACTCCCTAAAAGGTAAGGATTCAGGTGGAAGTAATTGACAAAAAGGCCAATTGCGCTAGATTAAAATTGGTTGCGGACAAGCAAATAAAGAACTAATCGCTGCATTTAGAGATAATTGGCTTATTCCCAGAAGAGAAGATGCAAAACAAATAGTTCAACGGGGTGTAGAGAGAGGAGAATTAAGAGAAAATATAGATGCAGAAATTGCGATCGATGCCTTATATAGTTTACCGATTGTTACTCAAGCATCAACCCTTGAATGAGGAATTTGTGGACGAGTTAATTAATGTTGCCTTTAATGGGTTAGCCAAATAAGACTCTCTATTTTGTTTGACAATTTTATCTACCCCAACTGATTTTTTTCTGTAAAAATTGAAATGACTTATTTAAGTTAAGAGAATCAAGTAATATCTTGTTTTAAAGCTTAATTTGACTATCGAACTAAAAACTCAATTATTTTTGGAGTAAAAAAGCTGGTGAACTTTAAGCAGTGTTTGGGTTTTTCTCTGCTAATCATTTCTTTATATATTCTTTGGCAAATTCGCCAATTGCTGTTACTAATCTTTACAGCAATTATTTTGGCAACTGCTCTAAATCGTCTAGTTAGGTGGTTTGAAAAACTAAATATTCCCCGTTATTTAGCTCTTAGTATAACTCTTAGTTTAAGTCTATTAATTTTTGTTTTATTTATTTGGCTGATTATTCCTCCTTTTATTAAGCAGTTTCAAAATCTGATTGAATTATTACCTTTAGTGTGGAATAAAGTAGATATAGAAGTGGAACTTTTTCAACAAAAGTTACCAGAATTTCTACCACCTTTACCTAGTAGAAGAGATTTAATTGCTCAATTGCCATCTTTACAGGAATTATTAGCTAATTTTTTCTCTTTCTTTTCTAATTCTTTGGCTATTATATTAAAACTCATTTTAGTCTTTGTTTTAACTATAATGATGTTGATTGAGCCACAAAGATATAGACGAGCTTTATTAACTCTTTTTCCTTCTTTTTATCGGCGCAGAGCAGATGAAATTTTATCTAAGTCAGAAATAGCTTTGGGTAATTGGCTTAGTGGTATTGCTCTTAATTGTTTATTTATTAGTATTACCAGTGGTTTGGGTTTAGCTATTATTCAAGTTCGTTTAGTCTTAGCTCATGCTCTTTTAGCAGGAGCATTAAATTTTATTCCTAATATAGGACCTGCTCTTAGTGTAATTTTTCCTTTGATGATTGCTGTATTGGATGCTCCTTGGAAAATTTTAGCGGTAATTATTTGGTATTTTATTATTCAAAATTTAGAAACTTATTGGTTTTCTCCGGCAGTTATGGCAAGGCAAGTCTCTTTATTACCTGCGTTTACTTTAACTGCTCAAATCTTTTTCGCTAAAACTTTAGGTATTCTAGGTTTATTATTAGCACTGCCTCTAACAGTTGTAGTTAAAACTTGGATTGAAGAAGCTTTTATAAAAGATATTTTAGACTCTTGGAAAATTTATACCTAATCCTAATTGAAGAAAGTAAAAAAACACCTTCCATTTCCAGGAAGGCATTTTTTTATATTTAGTTAAACGATCGGGCTTACTATTATCATCTGAGTCTTAGCCGTTGATAGCAGGAGCAGTCAGTGCTACGGGAGCTTGCTCTCCGCTTGCCAAGTCTAAGGGGAAGTTGTGAGCGTTACGTTCGTGCATTACTTCAAAGCCGAGGTTAGCACGGTTTAAGATGTCAGCCCAAGTGTTGACTACGTGACCCTGGGAGTCCATTACGGATTGGTTGAAGTTGAATCCGTTGAGGTTGAAAGCCATGGTAGAGATACCCATTG
>JASJDJ010000032.1 GCA_030065635.1 Xenococcaceae cyanobacterium MO_188.B32 | reverse complement strand
TTACATATTAAATGGAAGAGAAAAATCAAGAATAAAGGTAATGCTGTTATTGCAAGTTAAATGTGGATTAGCTTAGCAGTGAAAAAACCTATCCTAGTGGTAACGTACTGATTGTTTCTCACAAAGCCACAATTCGGATTATGTTGTGTTCTTTGCTAGGAATAGATGTAGGACGCTATCGCGACCGCATTTATCTCTCCGTGGCTGCTGTTAGTGTAGTATAATTTTGCGAACAAGGACCCCTACTCTTAAAGTTAAGCGATCGCTCTGACTTAAAACAGTAATCAGTCCTCAGTCATCAACAGATACTAGTATTTAGTACCTAATTACCGATCGCCAAAAATGATAATTTTAGTCCTCAATGCTGGTTCTAGTAGTCAAAAAAGTTGTCTTTATAGTTTAGGAGAATCGATACCAGATAATCCCCCCGAACCTCTGTGGGAAGCTCATCTTGACTGGACAGTGAGTCGAGAAGGGGGAATTCTTACGGTTAAAAGTAACGATCTCAAACAAAAAATCGAGGTACGAGAACGAGATACCGCTTTAAATGTTGTATTAGAGACTATAGTTAAAGGCAAAACTAAAGTTTTAGATAGTCTGAATGATATTGATGTTGTCGGTCATCGAGTAGTGCATGGTGGTGCAAAATATAACCAAGCTACTGTAATTACTTCGGAGGTAAAAGATGCGATCGCGGATTTAATTCCCTTAGCTCCCAATCATAACCCCGCACACCTAGAAGGAATCAATATTATAGAAGAAATTTTACCCCAAGTTCCTCAAGTAGCGGTCTTTGATACTGCTTTTCACGCGACAATTCCCCAACCAGCCAAAGTCTATCCTTTACCCTATAAGTGGTATAAAAAAGGAATTCTTCGTTATGGGTTTCACGGTATCAGTCATGAATATTGTGCTAAACGTACCGCCCAAATTTTACGAGAACCCCTTGAGTCTCTAAAAATTATTACTTGTCATTTGGGAAATGGTTGTTCTTTAGCTGCGATCGCAGAGGGGATCTGTATTGATACGACAATGGGATTTTCTCCTTTAGAAGGATTAATGATGGGGACTCGTTGCGGTTCGATCGATCCCCAAATTCTCATTTATATGATGCAAGAATATGGATTAGATGCCGATGAATTAAACCAAATACTCAATCAAGAGTCTGGTTTAAAAGGAGTCTCTGGTATATCTGGAGATATGAGGGCTATCGATGAAGCAATAGCTAGCGGTAATACTCAAGCACGGCTAGCTGTTGATATTTATATTCATCGCTTAAAAAAGGCGATCGGTGCTTTAGTTGCCAGTCTCAACGGTTTAGATGTTTTAGTTTTTACTGCTGGAGTAGGGGAAAATTCGAGTATTGTTCGCGAACAAACTTGTGCGGGTTTGGCTTATTTGGGTTTACAACTAGATTTAGTTAAAAATAAGTCTCATCCTCTAGATGAAAATATCGCTACTAAAAATTCTCAAGTACGAGTTTTGGTGGTTCATACTCAAGAAGACTGGGCAATTTCTCTAGCAGCAAGATCTCAATATCGTGCAATAGGAGGTAACAAATGAGATACTATTAAAATTTTCTTTAACTTTACCAAATCGAGCGTAAAGCCCCGTTTTTAGATTCGACGAAGTCACGTTTATTTACCATGAAAGTAATTATTCAGATTCCTTGTTATAACGAAGAGGCTACATTAGGATTGACTCTCTCTCAATTACCTCGTCGCCTTCCTCATATAGATGAAGTAGAGTGGTTAATAATTAATGATGGTAGTCGCGATCGCACTGTGGAAGTTGCTAAGTCTTGTGGTGTAGATCGTGTGATTAATTTCAAACACAATCAAGGTTTGGCTAAAAGCTTTATGGCAGGGATAGAAGCATCTCTCAAAGCGGGGGCAGATATTATTGTTAATACCGATGCCGATAATCAATATTGTGCGGGAGATATTCCCAAACTAATTCAGCCTATTCTTGAGGGTAATGCAGAGATGGTCATCGGTGCTAGACCAATTCAAGATATAAAAGACTTTTCTCCCTTAAAAAAACTGTTGCAAAAGTTGGGGAGTTGGGTAGTACGAATAGCTAGTAAAACAGATATTCCCGATGCACCGAGTGGTTTTCGCGCTATCAGTCGGGAAGCTGCTTTAAGATTAAATGTTTTTAACGAATATACTTATACCCTAGAAACTATTATTCAGGCAGGGCAAAGAGGTATGAAAATTACCTACGTTCCTATTCGTACCAATGGTTATTTACGTCCATCCAGATTAGTTAAAAGTATCTCTGCTTACGTCCAGCGATCGATTATTACCATAATCCGTATTTTTATGACTTATCGTCCTCTCCAGTTTTTTATGATGCTGGGGAGTGTACCTTTTAGTTTAGGCTTTATACTTTCTTTGCGTTGGTTATTATTATTTTGGGGCATTTTTGGCGATAATCCAGCTAAACCTAGAGTTCCCAGTCTAATCTTAGCAGCTATCTTAATTTTAATTGGTGTTCAGTTGTGGATTTTTGGTTTGGTAGCAGATTTAATGGCAGTCAATCGTAAGTTATTAGAAGATATTCAACTAAGATTACGCCGTAGTGAATTGAAAGAAAAACGCGATCGTTTAACTCGAAAATATTAATTGCCCATCTTCAAGATAGAGCGATCGATCTTTATCTAGATTTTCCAAACACTTGCTTAATCTTCGTCGAAGACGAGGGCTGAGTAGAGATAATGCTTTTTCTGGCTCAAGAAACTGGTAGGCACTAATTTCACGCTCGGCAATTACAATTTCTTCGTCTGAAATAATTCCCCCAAGAAAAATGAATTGTAGAGACTCATTATTATTGTTAGTCTCACTAATGTAATCAACACATAACAACTTTTCTGGTTGACATTTTATACCTATTTCTTCTTGTACTTCTCTAATACAGGCTTGTCTAGGCGACTCGTTTGCTTCAACCACACCTCCAGGAATTGACCAATTATCTTTGTAATTTGGCTTAATAATCAATATTTTGCCGTTAATATCAAAAAATAAACATCCTGCGCCCATTCTTTTCTTAGGTAAGCTTTGGAAATAGGCTTTAGTAGTCATACAATTTATGGTTTTCTAGCTACTGCAATAATATGTGTTCCCATATTTAAGCTTCCCTCATCCGCACAAGCTTCAATTTCCATGCGTAGGAGTTCATTCCATTTTTCCCGATCTTGCTTAATTTTTTCTAGCTGCCGATCCCAGAGTAAAGATAAACAGTTAGAGGCTGAGAGTTGGACTACTTTTACTCCTGTTTGTTCTAACCATTGTCGTAATTCGGTTGCGCGAAATAAGTGCATAAAATTATCTTGGCGGGCGGGAAAAGTAGTTGGTGAAATATCTCCTGACTCAGTTATTTTTTGATTGATAGCAGATGGCAAAGCCAAAACACCATCTAAATAACGATGAACAGTTCCCCATATTGACATAACACTCAGAAAAAGCATACCTCCTGGTTTTATCACTCGCAGACTTTCCTGTAAGGCTAGATCGCGCTTGTCAAGAACATAACTAAAAGCACCACCATAAGCAACTACCACATCAAAGCTTTCCGCCTCGAAGCCAGACAGATCGCAAATATCAGTTTGTTGCCAATCTTCAACCGAATCCTCAAAGCCATGTTCAACGGCAAGACTTTTGTTTAGTTCCAGTTGCCCTGAAGAAATATCCGCAACCACAATTTTTGTTCCTAAGTTGGCAAGCACTTGGGTAAAACGTCCCGCACCAGCACCAATTTCTAGTACGCGATCGCTATTAGAAAGGTATTCTTTAAGATAATGGGTATGGATAGCTAAACTTACTTCATCTGCTGGAGTTTGTGTTAATCTCTCCCATTCGCGAATGCCCAATTCGTCAAAGTATTTAGCAACTATTGCTGGTTGATAGCTGGACAATTTGTCTAAACTACGATTTTGTGGCGGTTGCATTTGCTAGATCGTCTTTAGCCCAAATATTAGCATAACTTCCTCAATTGTATCGTTGCTCAAATTGAGAAATATACACTTTATTCGGGAAAAGGTAAAAGATAAGAGGATTAATATACTTACCTTTTTCCCTTATGCTTTCTCCTTTTCCCAATTTACTAAGTCTCCAATTATTTTAAATAATTGCTATAAATTGTTTCTATCTAAGCAAAATTAGATAGATCATCGCATTATAGGTTTTTATCGCTTCTTACCAGCCTTTATCTGCTTGAGATAAAACGTAAGTAGCAACATCTTCAATCTGATCGCTGGTTAAACGCCCACCAAAAGCTGGCATAGCATTTTTACCATTAGTTACTTGAGTAACAATTGCGTCAATGGAATTTTTGTCGTACTTCTCTAAGTCCGCTTTTTTCAAAGTTTTCTGTGGATTAACTGCATTGTTACCCCCTGCATGACAGGCAGCACAGTTAGCACTAAAAATCTTCGCACCGTTAGCAGCATCTCCAGCCCAAGCAGGACTGACAAACACAAAAATAGCAACTGCCAAAGACAACATAGTTATTGATAGTCTCTTTAACATGGATCTCTCCTCTCAAAAAATTTCGTTCAGCCAAGGATCCTAAACAATGAAAGCTACTTCGTCAAACGACAGGATGTCAAAGTTTGACAACTCGTCAAAGTTTTGTAGTAGTATTATTTCTAGGGATGTAAATGAGATCCTTCACTTAAATAAAGTAGCTAATTGCTATCTACTTTAGCCCTCTGCTTTGATAGGGCATTTAATCGAAAAAATTATACTGAGAGTCAAAAAAATGGGCAAAAAATTAGGTTTATTATTGTCTACCTTCCTGCTAATAGCTACCAGCTTTTTTTTGGGAGCTAACTCAGCAGCAGCAGCAACTTACGAAGTAAAAATGGGTGCAGATAATGGAATGCTGCAATTTGAGCCTGCCACTGTAACTATCAAACCAGGGGATACCATTAAGTGGGTTAACAATAAAATGGCTCCTCACAATGTGGTTTTCGATTCTGGCAATATGGATGATAGTTTAGCAGCCAAAGCTTCTCACAAAGGTTTATTCTTCTCTCCTGGAGAATCCTATGAAACCACTTTCCCCGCAGATACTGCTCCTGGCGAATATACTTTCTACTGTGAGCCCCATCGTGGTGCAGGAATGGTTGGTAAAGTAATCGTTCAATAGATTAAAGTGGGTTTCAATTGAAAGCGGGACAGCTTAGTCTAGAGACTGGGTTAATTAGCTCTAAGCTCTAAGCTTTAAGCCCTAAGCTTTTGGTAACTGGTGATTAGAATAAGTTTAGTAGTTTCCCGCTTCCCAATCCCAAAAAACAGGCGATCTAAAAAGTAGATTACCTGTTTTTTTGGTTAATTTTTTTTGACTGTGTTTTTAAAGCGCATTTCAATCGTTAGAATAAAGAATAAACTTAATCAACCATTTATTCTAGAAAGCTTATCGATACTATCTACGGCAACCCCAAAGGTCTTAAATCTAGTCAAATCAAACAGCTAAAAAGGCTGTATCATCAGAGACTGCCAGGCGATCGCTTCACGACACCAGAGTTCGCTCAAAGGCTGGCAGCAATTAGTACAGAAATTAATCAGCCTGTTTGTGCCTACGTTAACCGTCGCGGACAAGTAATTAGGGTTGGAGTAGGAACTCCCCGTCAAACTCAAATTCCCCCTTTAGAATTGCCTCGCTATGGGGCAGAACGTCTGTGTGGTATTCGCTGCATTGCGACTAAACTAAAACCCGAACCACCTAAAGAGTCGAGTCTGACAGCAATGGTTCGCCAAAGATTAGATTCTTTAGTGACGGTGACTCTAACAGGGACGGGTATGCTGCGGAGAGGAGGAGGAGCTACGGGCTATGTCCAAGCCGTATACTTGGCTCATCTCTTGCCTCAACCAGACTTAAACCTAGAAAATACCTCCTATTGGTATGTTTCTGCACCAATGAGTTTGGATGTTCTGAGTAAACAGGATTTTCTCGATTTAGTTGAAGGCTTAGAAGCAGAATTTGAGCGAGAATATGTAGCCCAACAGGTAGATGCTTCTGTCGATCGAGTAGTTATAGTTGGTTTGATGACTGAGAAAATGAGTCAGCAACAATTTGAAGATAGTTTGGCAGAATTAGCTAGGTTAATAGATACGGCAGGGGGAGAAGTACTACAAATTATTCAACAAAAAAGAGCTCATTCCCATCCCCAAACTGTAATTGGTAGCGGTAAAGTACAAGAAATTGCCCTGAAAGTCCAGACTCTTGGTGCTACTCTAGTGGCTTTCGATCGCGATCTTTCTCCTGCCCAAGTACGCAATCTAGAAACCCAATTTGGAGTCAGAGTAGTAGACAGAACAGAAGTTATTTTAGATATTTTTGCCCAACGCGCTCAATCCCGTGCCGGTAAACTGCAAGTAGAATTAGCTCAATTAGAATATATGCTCCCTCGTCTTACAGGTAGAGGTCAAGCTATGTCTCGTTTGGGTGGTGGTATTGGTACGAGAGGACCGGGGGAAACTAAACTAGAAACAGAACGCCGTGGTATTCAAAAAAGAATTGCTCGTTTGCAAAGAGAAGTAAATCAGCTTCAAGCCCATCGCTCTCGTTTGCGCCAACAACGCCAAAAACAAGATGTACCCACAGTAGCTATTGTAGGTTATACCAATGCCGGTAAATCAACTCTGATCAATACTCTAACCAACGCAGAAGTATATGCAGCAGACCAATTATTTGCTACTCTCGACCCTACTACTAGAAGACTATATGTCCCTGATGCGGTTACAGGAAAATCTAGAACGGTTCTGTTAACTGACACAGTTGGTTTTATTCAGGAGTTACCACCGTCTTTAGTTGATTCTTTTCGTGCCACTTTAGAAGAAGTTACTGAAGCAGATGCTTTAATTCATGTAGTCGATCTATCTCATCCTGCATGGTCGAGTCAGATTCGCTCGGTCATGCAAATTTTAGGCGAAATGCCTATCAGTCCCGGTCCAATTTTAATGGCTTTTAATAAATTAGACCGAGTAGATAGTGACACTCTAGCTAAGGCAAAAGAAGAATTTCCTTTAGGTATATTTATTTCTGCTGCTAAACGAATTGGTTTGGACAATCTCAGGCAAAAATTAGGTCAGCTAATACACTATGCCGAGAGTGGTATGGGACATTATAGTTTTTAAAAGGGAATAAACCGCAGAGGACGCAGAGCGGTGCGACCCCGCGTCGCCGTCAGGCGCAAGGGAACGCGCACCGAGCAGAGAAAGAGTTATCGGTCATGTCTCATGGTAAATCGGTGAGGATAAGAGAGTATATTTTAGTTTAAAGCTATAGTTCGACTGCTATATCTGACAAAATTTTGGCACTCGCAATTGTTTAATAATAAATAATAAATGATAATTGTTTAATGAAATGACTCCTTATGTTGCTAGGCTGTTTATCTATCCAATTAAATCTTTGGATCGGGTTGAGGTGGAAAATGTAACTATTTTAGCCGGTGGTGCGATAAAAGGCGATCGCGAGTTTGCTATGTTCGATGAAAAAGATCGTTTTGTCAATGGTAAACGTAACCATCTAGTTCATAGTTTACGTTCTCAATTCGATCTGAATAATAAAACTGTTTCTTTGGGTCAACAAGATAGCCAAAATAAAACCACATTTAATCTGGAAACGGAACGAGATGACCTAGAAAATTGGTTAAGTAAGTATTTTGCTATTCCTGTGGGAGTAAAACAAAATCTTACTCACGGTTTTCCTGACGATACAGTTTCTCCCGGTCCTACTATTATTAGTACTGCTACCCTAGAAGCGATCGCTTCTTGGTATCCTGAGTTAGATGTAGAAGAAGTTCGTCTGCGCTTTCGTGCCAATATTGAAATTGCTGGTGTACCTGCTTTCTGGGAGGACCAGCTTTTTGCCAAAGCAGACACTACAGTCAATTTTCAGATTGGAGATGTCCAATTTATGGGGGTAAATCCCTGTTCGCGCTGCGTTGTGATTACTCGTAACCCCAAAACGGGAGAGGCTTATCCTCATTTCCAGAAAATTTTTATTGACAAGCGTAAAGAAACCTTGCCTGTATGGGCTGAAAGATCGAGATTTAATCACTTTTATCGATTAGCCATTAATACTAGATTGCCTGCCACTGAAGCGGGAAAAAGAATTAATTTAAAAGATGTTCTCAAGCTTTGAATCAGCTGACAGCTATCCCAAGCGAAGCGAGTTTTAAATGTATCGATCGAAGTTAAAAAATTCTAATAGTTCAGTTAGATTCACATTATCTTCTGTAGGAACTATAGACTCAATTTTGTGAATATTTTCGTCTGTTAAATAGATAAAAACTCGAGCGCGCAATATATCTTTAGCTTCTTCATCTAAGCTCGCAATTTCTCGTTCAAAATTTGCTTTTCTACTCCGAGCAAATTTAACCATAGAACGAGTAGATTTGAGCAATTTTTCTTTTAAATTAGGATATACTTCGGATTTATTCAGCTTGGCTAGAATTAAATTTTGATTAGATTTATTGTTTTTTTGCTCTGTAAATAATTTAGCAATATCGGGATTTTCTTCTAAAAAAAGTAAAATCCCTTCCTGCAAATAAATCTCAATTCCTTCCATCCCCAACGTACCTAAATCTGCCCAAGCAATAATTTGAGCAATAAGAGAAAGTTGCTTTTCTGACTGATAAAGATAAGGCTGATAAATAAAATTATTGAAATAATCGTAGTGGCAAATAGTAGCTTGAATGGCTTCTTTAATATTATCGATATCTGCTTCTGTAAATATAACAGCTTGTTGACAATTAGCTTGCAATAACTCTTGATTTACTTGTCTAATATAGTTAATTATTTTATTAATACTTGCTGTTTCACTCAGTCCCAAAGGACGTTCTCTCGATCTATTATCTTCGAGAGCAAAGCTAAATTCCTGCACTAGATCGTGAGTCATAGCACAAATATCAATTAAATATTTGATTCGGTCTAGCTCTTGTGGTTCAATTTTATTAATTAAAATAGGTTTAATAGCTTGAAAAATAATATTAGCTCTTCTTTTAACAGCATGGGCATGAGCTAGATTATGATAATATAGCTTTTTCTGCTTTGTTTCTCGTTCAATTTCTGCCGAAGCAAAATTTTCTATTTTGTTATATATTTTTGTCAATAATTGAGATCTTTGGCTATCTTCATCGTTCATTTTCTCTGGAGTTAAATTATTAAAATTACAATTTTTTTGTTGGTTAGAACAAAAATGAAGTAACAATAGGAAAGCTAACTTTCCTATATAGTTACGCAAAAAATTTATTTTAGCCTTGCCAAATTTTCTCTAAAATCACCTCTGGTTTAATATCGGCAATATTGTTGGTAGGTGATTGAATACTAATACAATTTTCATTATCGGGAGGAATAAATTTGTTAGCATTAGCTGGCTCAATCAAAGCAATCGTATAAGTATTAACTGCTGTAGATAAGTGCATGACGGCACTATTTGGACATAACAACAAATTAGCACCAGCAATGATTGCTGCCAATTTACCTACATCTGGGGGAGAAATGGCTTTTAAATTAGGACAAGCTTGCATTATTGAGCTTACCCATTCATTATTGCCGAAAGTTTGCAGTACTACAACAGGTAAATCTGGTTGCTTCTGTTGAATATCAGCCACAATTTTTTGCCATTTATCTAAAGGATAAAGCAGACTGGAACTATCGTAAATTAGGATATATCCAGTATCTTTAATATCTAGATTTTTTTGTTCGATTTCTGCTGCACTAATATCAGCAGTAGGAACATTAATCTTAACTGGCGGGCAATGGGTGTGAATACCCAATCCAGTAACAAGATCGTGATACATATAGGCTATGTATTGTTCCGATTTTAGAGGAACGGGATGAGATAGATACCAAGAGGACTTTCCTTTATAGCCTATTCTGGTGGGAATACCATTTAGCCAAATAAGTAATCCAATTGCCCAACGAGTACCGATACTTAACGCCACATCATATTCGCGATCGCGAATAACACCTAATAAATTAAGATAATCTGCTAGGCTACTACGATCTCTGTAGTTAAAGGTTAATATCTCATTGACATTTTTACAGACTCGGTAAGCAGCTTTAGCAGAAGGTTCTACCAAAACATCGATTGTCGCCTGAGGATATTTTTCCTTAAGAGTTTCTAGAGTAGGGAAAAATAAAATTTGATCTCCAATTCCACCAGGAACGAGGGCTAGTATTCTCATTTTTTACCAGTAAAAAAAATAAAAAATATAGGACTTACTTCTCTGCTCAATTTTAAGGGAATATAGAGCTAAACTAATTGTTTTTTTAAGGAAAATTGTATATGCATCTTTTAATTCCTGCTGCGGGAATGGGGCGGAGAATGGGTAGCGAGCGTAATAAACTGTTATTAAGCCTAGAAAATCGTCCTCTATTAGCATGGACTTTACTCGCTGCATCAGCCTCTCAAGAGATTGACTGGATTGGTATTATCGGACAATCTTCAGATTTTCCTGACTTTAGAGAAATTTTAATTGCTCTGAATTTGACTAAACCCGTAAAATTGATAGAGGGAGGAAATACCAGGCAAAAATCGGTTTATAATGGCTTACAAGCTTTACCAGCCCAAGCACGACGGGTTTTAATCCATGATGGAGCTAGATGTTTGGCTACTTCACAATTATTCGATCGCTGTGCTCGAGCTTTACAAAATTGCCAGGGTTTAATTGCTGCTATTCCCGTGAAAGATACTATTAAGATAGTAGATGAAAATAAAGTTATTAAAGATACACCCAAGCGAAGTAATCTTTGGGCTGCCCAGACTCCCCAAGGATTTGAAGTTTCTCTTCTAAAACATTGCCACGATCGAGGACTGAAGCTAGGCTGGAAAGTAACCGATGATGCTGCTTTATTTGAAATGTGTAAGCTTCCTGTCACAATTGTTGAAGGAGAGGAGACTAATCTAAAAGTTACTACGCCAGTAGATTTAGCGATCGCCGAATTTATTTTACGTCAACGACTAGGAAGTTAAGTAATAAGTAATTGACTGATAACTAACAACTGATAACTGGTAACTGAATATGATCTTACCTAACTTTTTGATTGTCGGTGTACAAAAAGCTGGTACTACTTCTATTTATAATTATCTTCGAGAACATCCTCAAGTTTATATGAGTTCGGTTAAGGAAACTAATTTCTTAGAGAAAGACTGGGAAAATTTGCCTCCAGAACAACAAAATAAAAATGGGATTGTTACTTTAGAAAAATACAGCGAACTTTTTGCTGGGGTTAAGGATGAAATAGCAATTGGTGAAGCTTCGCCTAACTATCTTTTTCATTATGAATCTTCTGCTGCCAGAATTAAAAAGTATGTGCCTAATGCCAAACTAATTGTTATCTTACGCAATCCTGTAGAAAGAGCTTATTCAGATCATTTAATGCATATTCGAGATGCTATTGGCTACCGTAGTTTATTAGAGCAAATTAAATATAGTTCTCATAAATCTTTTATTCTTCGTAAAGGATTTTACTATGTTCCTCTTAAATATTATTTCACTCAATTTGGACGAGAACAAATTAAAGTATTTTTCTATGATGATTTGTGTGAAAATCCTCAAGAATTCATGCAGAAAATGTATAAATATTTAGGCGTAGATGAAGAGTTTGTGCCTAACACGGCTAACAAAGCTCAAGTTGCTAAAATACCTAAAAATAAAACTATCAATCATCTTTTAAAAAGAAACAATATTCTCAGGAATACTGCTGCCAATATCTTGAGAACAGTTATGCCTGTAGAAACTAGGCAAAAGTTACGCGAGCGCCTGCTCGATTTAAATTCTCAAACTAAAAAACAAGCTCCTCTTTCTCCAGAAGAACGTCAACAATTAATAGAACTATATCGCGAAGATATTTTGCAATTACAAGATTTAGTGGGGCGGGATTTATCTAAATGGTTAGTAGTTAGTAGTTAGTAGTTAGTAGTTAATGATTGAGGAACAATTTTTACCAGAAGTTTCGGTAATAGTGCCAATTTATAATGGCGATCGAGACTTACCAGAATTAAGCGAACGTCTAGAGAAACAAACTTATCCCGATGAGAAGGTAGAATATTTACTAGTAGATAATAATAGTCGCGATCGCACCGCAGAAATTTTAGAAAATATAGTCAGAAAAAACAATAATTTTCATCATTTAACTCAGAATAAAATTCAAAGTTCTTATGCTGCTCGTAATTTAGGTATCCGCCAAGCAAAAAATGATATTTTAGTATTTACTGATGCTGATTGTCGTCCTCAACCTAACTGGCTCAGTGAAATCGTTCGACCATTTATCAAACCAGAAGTAGGGATTGTTGTCGGCGAAATAGTAGCTTTACCGGGAAAAAGTTTATTAGAAAAATATGCCGAGCGCAATCAGTTAATGTCGCAAAAATTTCTCTTAGAACATTCTTTTTTACCCTATGGGCAGACTGCTAATATAGCAATTAGAAAACAAGCATTTATTGAAGCAGGATTATTTCGTCCATACTTAACTACTGGCGGTGATGCTGATATTTGTTGGCGAATTCAAAAAGAAGGTAAATGGCAATTAGAATTTGCACCTAATGCTATTATCGAACATCGCCATCGTTCTACTTTTAAAAATTTTCGCAGTCAATTTAGACGTTATGGCAGTTCTAATCATTACTTACACGAACTCCATGGTGTAGATTTAATGAGAGAACTAACTACTAAAGAAGTTATCTATCGTCTCAGTCGTTGGTTGCTTAAAGAATTGCCCAGGGATAGCCTTAAGGCGATCGCCAGAAAAGCTAGTTTGGTAGACTTAATAAGTACCCCTATCGATCTGATTGGTTTTCAAGCCAGAACTACAGGACAAAAAGAAAGTAAATTACCAGAAGCAGCTAAAACAATTGAATGGTTGTGAGTAAATTATCAATAATACTAAATCCTGTTGAGACACGTCCAATTTTTTAGACAACCTAACTCAGATATCAGAGTCTATATTCTCTTAAATTTGTACTGTCTGGTTACTATCTGTAGAGCGACGAGCAGCGTCAGCTACTTGCAAAGCATAGAGACTGTCTTGGGGTTTAACATAAAGGGGTTTTCCTGTAGTTAGATTGTCTAAAACCATAGCGGTATCGCGAGCAAATAAACCACGACGACTTTTGACGGGAAGAGAAATTGTTTCTTTTCCTTTAATTAAACTGCCTTTTTCCCCCATAAAAGAGATAGTCCCCATATCACCATGAATTTCGAGATGACGATAACCATGCCAAAATATATCCCCCTTACCATAGCTAATTTCCGCGATCGCACCATTGACAAAACGTAGCTGAGCATTACAAAGACAAGCAGTAAAGTATCCTGCTTCGGGAGCATCCCAGTAGCGAGATTGACAGGATACTCGAGCCACCTCGCCTAATATGTCAGTTAAACGATGAACGCGAGAGAGAGCAGCAGATAAAGGAAAACCCCACATCTGACGATGATAATTCCAACGACGAGGTGCGGGATGTTTAGGCGCAATCGTCGTGTAACGAGCATAGACAATATTGCCAATTTCTGGCAGATATTTAGTTAGAGTTTGATGTATTCCGCCAATTAATTCGATATGTTCGACATGAAGTAACTTATTTTTTGCTTCGGCTAGGGCAATAATTGCTGCTGCTTCTTGAGGAGCTAGAGAAAGGGGATATTCTATTACTACGTGTTTATTCGCTTCGATCGCAGCACGAGCGATCGCGCCATGGGTGTAATTTACGGTACAGATAAAAATTAAGTCTAATTCTGGCTGGCTAACTAGTTCTTGCCAAGAATTCACTCCAGTCACGGCAAAAGTTTGACAGAATTCTGCTACTTTTTCGGGAGTATTTCCCGTCACCTGGAGTAATTCTACTCTCGAATCTGCGCTTAAGGCTTCTGCTCTTTTTTTGGCTGCATAACCAGTACCCACAATACCTACTTTGAGCATATCTTGAAAAAAAGATGGGTTTAAAAAATAACTTTATCACGACAACATAAGTCCAAAGCTTTGCCCTTCAGGGTGTTACAGCCATTAGCAGTTAGCTTTAACTGCTAATGACTAATGACTAATGACAAATGACTAATAAATACTAACTATAACTATAATTAATACTTATTTTTGGGGTTTCTTATCTAAAAATTAACTAGAAGTAAATCTTGTTTAATTATTATTATATCGTTGTTACAAGCTACGTATATTTTCTTATTCGTCTTATTCTTGACTCTGGCAATAACATAATAAAAACTTATTTTAAGTTAAATTAAGAATCTCATTACTAATGCACGGTATATTCTCAATATTTTTCCCTTAGTATCAAAAATGTAGCTGAGCGAAAAGCTCGAACATCGATTCTCTTGATACAAAGAGAATCAATAAACAAATGTAAATTTTAACTGCCGTTTCTTATAGAAGAAGAGGAGAACACTATGGCAACTTACAAAGTTACTTTAAAAATGCCTGAGGGCGAACAAACTATTGAAGTACCCGATGATGAGTACATTCTTGATGTCGCCGAAGAGCAAGGTTTAGATTTACCTTATTCTTGCCGTGCAGGTGCTTGCTCTACTTGTGCTGGTAAAATAGAATCTGGTTCTATCGATCAGTCCGATCAATCTTTCCTAGATGACGATCAAATTGAGGCTGGCTATGTTCTTACTTGCGTAGCTTATCCTACTTCTGATTGTACTATTAGTACTCACCAAGAAGAAGAGCTTTACTAGAAAAGAGCAAAAAAATATTATAGTCTCGTCTGTATCAATTTGGTATGGGCGAGATTTTTTCAGTTATCAGTTATTAGTAACTAGTTTAACTAAAGCATCTTGAAAACTAGGAGGTAGTTGACGCATAATCCTCCCTTTTTCGCGATCGACTCCAACTAAAGTTACTCTTCCTGTAAGATAAACTGCCTGAGTATCAACAGCCTGAATTTGGTGATCCCAATGCATTTTTACTCCTTGAGTTTCACTCAAACGAGTTTTCACTATGGCAGAAGTACCCAACTGGATAGGAAGATGATAACGTAAGGATAGCTCAATTACAGGTAGGTCACAGCCTATAGCTACTAAATCAGCGAAATCTATACCAATTGAACGTAGACACTCCACTCTAGCTTCTTCCATCCAGGTTAGGTAGGTGCCATGCCAGACAACACCGGCATAGTCTGTGTGATGGGGTTGCGCTTTCACAAAATATTCAAACCAGTTTTCTGTTTTGGCTTTGATTCCTTCATCTCTTGCAATGGCTGATGTAGGTAGTTGAGGAGTTTTAGAGTATTCTTTTGACAATTTATCTCTTATCCTTATTAAAATCGGCCCATTGAATATTATTGTGCCTTATAATTCCTGATTTTATTCTTTTGTTGTAATTGATACATATGATTAAACAATTGCCAACAATATTCCTCTGATAATCCGCAAGTGATAGCACCACGAAGTACAACTTGAATGTACCAATCATTAGGAGCCAGTTCTCGCTCGAGTTTATTAACTACTACATAAGTCCGAACATTATTGTATTGTTTGTTATTACTAAAAACTTTGACAAATGCTTGTTTATAACCGTTGCGAGGAACTTCCTCTCTTTCATCTAGAGCATTACTTAACCGCCAGGGAAGACGATATAGTACTCCCTCTACAGAAGAGTTGGCATCAGCAATAATATCTAGTACGCCACAGTTACGCCGTCGCGATCGCCTATAAAATCCCAAACGATAACCAGACAGAATTGCTCTACCGATAACATAATGATGAGTATTTTCTAACAGCGATCGTTTGAGATCGACGGGACACATACAAGAACCGTAAGCAAAGTAATAAAAAGTGGGTTCTCTCAAGTTGAAATTACTCCTGAAAATAAAAAAACAGCAACCCGAATGAATAAGGCTACTGAGTTAATTCAATAATGCCAAGATGTGAAAGAATTTTAAAATTGAGTATATTATAAATTAGACTTTGTTAGATTAGACTCTCTGTCTATTCCTCTTTATCGGTTTTTGTCGGCGAAGAATTATAGAGAGCATCTAACTGTTGACGAGCATCCTCTACAGATACAGAGCGCATTACTAACAGTGGTTCTTCTATTACTTTTCCTTGTTCATCTAATAACTCTGGATGAACTTTCCTGGTAGAAAGAGAGCTTCTGCGAGTTTTTGGTGCTGACGGATATAAGTTACCATTAGCAGGATACATTCTTTGTGTATCTGTGCTGAGAGTAACTAGACTACGTATTAGATTGGTAATGGCTAGTAAAGCGACGAGCGTAAAAGCCAAGATATAAACTATGTGTAACATAAAAATCTCCTTCTCAATGAAAATTACTCGATCTTGTTGCCTAAAAAATATCTTAAATTCACATATCCGAAGATGGATAACTCATGTTTTTCATTCCTCGCCATCTTCTAGCTACATCCCAACACTCCGCCACTAATTTATGCCAGGGAACGAGTATTTTAGACTCAATTCCTACTTCTCTGTCCGTTGCTTCAAACAACATTTGCGCCGTACTAATTTCTAATTGTGCTTGCTTAATTCTCGCTAAGAATTCTGCTTGCTCGTCAGTTGAAAAAAAGGGCATCCTTTCTGATTCTAAAAGAGATCTAGAACGATCAAACCAATATTGAAAATCTTCCAGCAGTGGTTTTAAAACTGTATTCAATATTTCTTTTTCAGTTGGTCGCTTAGAAGACATATTTTTAAAGTAGTTTATTATTGCATTACTATTAATATTAGCGTTTTTTACATTACTTAATAAAAAATCACAATTTTTTAATTCTGAATAGGCAAGAGGTAATAGCCTGCGATCGAATAGCTCACAATCTTTGTATCATGGTATGAAAGCAATCGCGATCTTTGAGTATAAAGAAAGAGTTAACTTGCATGGTAAAACAGCCGATGCCGTCAGCAGAACTACAACAACCAATTAAATTACCCCGCACCAGTGAATCAGAATCTTTAAAAAAAATTCGTCACACCACTTCTCATGTGATGGCAATGGCGGTACAGAAGCTGTTTCCCAAGGCACAAGTAACGATTGGTCCTTGGACAGAAAATGGCTTTTATTACGATTTCGATAGTCCCGAACCTTTTACCGAAAAAGATTTAAAGCGCATCAAAAAAGAGATGATCAAAATCATCAACCGTAAATTGCCAGTCATTCGGGAGGAAGTAAGTAGAGAAGAGGCAAAACAGCGCATTGAAGAACTAGGCGAGCCTTATAAATTAGAAATTCTAGGGGGAATAAAAGAACCCATCACTATCTATCATTTAGGCGAAGAATGGTGGGATCTATGTGCGGGACCTCATGTAGAGACTACAGCAGATATTAACCCCAAAGCGATCGAACTAGAAAGTTTAGCGGGGGCATATTGGCGTGGTGATGAGAATAACACGCAACTACAACGTATTTACGGTACTGCCTGGGAAACACCAGAACAACTAGCAGAATACAAACGGCGCAAAGAAGAAGCCTTAAGGCGAGATCATCGGAAACTAGGAAAGGAATTAGGATTATTTGTTTTTAGCGATGTTGTTGGCCCTGGTTTGCCTCTATGGACTCCTAAAGGAACAATATTACGGAGTACTTTAGAAGATTTTCTCAAACAAGAACAAGTCAAGCGGGGTTATCTCCCTGTAGTTACTCCCCATCTAGCCAGAGTAGATTTATTTAAAATTTCGGGACATTGGCAAAACTACAAAGAAGATATGTTCCCGATGATGGCGGAAGATGAAGTAGCAGCAGCCCAAGAACAAGGATTCGTTCTCAAACCGATGAACTGTCCTTTTCATATTCAAATTTACAAAAATGAACTGCGTTCCTATCGGGATTTGCCCATGCGGTTAGCCGAGTTTGGGACTGTTTATCGTTACGAACAATCAGGAGAATTGGGTGGTTTAACTAGAGTACGCGGTTTTACTGTAGATGACTCTCACTTGTTTGTTACTCCCGAACAATTAGATGACGAATTTTTAAAGGTAGTAGATTTAATTCTGTATGTTTTTAAGAGTTTGCAACTAACTAAATTTAAAGCCCGTCTCAGTTTCCGCGATCCAGAATCTGATAAATATATTGGTTCAGATGAAGCTTGGAACAAGGCACAAAATGCTATTCGTCGGGCGGTTCAAACCTTGAATATGGAATATTTTGAAGCACCAGGAGAAGCTGCTTTTTATGGCCCTAAATTAGACTTTATCTTTGAAGATGTCCTAGAAAGAGAATGGCAACTGGGTACAGTCCAAGTAGACTATAATTTGCCAGAGCGATTTGACTTAGAATATGCTGCCGAAGATGGTTCTCGTCAGCGTCCCGTGATGATTCACCGCGCGCCTTTTGGTTCCTTAGAAAGGCTAATTGGGATTTTAATCGAAGAATATGCGGGAGACTTCCCTCTGTGGTTAGCCCCCGAACAAGTACGCCTATTACCCGTGCGGGATGCTCATATTGACTATGTCAAAGAAGTAGCAGCAAAAATGCAAGCAGTAGGTATTCGTGCCAAAGCAGATACTAGTAACGAACGTTTGGGAAAAATGATTCGCAACGCCGAGAAACAAAAAATACCTGTTATGTCAGTGGTAGGAGATAAAGAAGTAGAAGATAATACTTTAAGTATTCGTACTCGTGCTTCTGGGGAATTAGGAGCAATACCAGTAACAGAAGTAATCGAGAAATTGCAAAGCGCGATCGCCAACTATAGCAATTTTTAACTAGTAACTAGAGCATTTTGAAAAAATAAAGTGTAAGCAACTGGGAAAACATGGCAAAAACTGGGCATTTCCCTCAATTAATGGCACAGATGACCTTGTTCGTGACAATGATGAGTAGCTTTTGCGGTTGCCAAATTGCTCCTTCAGTTGATTCTTCGATATCCATGACTCGCTCCGAATGTGAAACAGATCGATCTTTCGTCTCGATTCCTCCTGGGGAATTTATTCAAGGAAGCGATCGCCAAGAACGAGATTTTGCCTATCGGATTTCAGCACAGGCAATCGCTCAAACACCAAAAGCTATTGCTCAAGCCGAACAAAAATTACGTCAAACCAATTGGTTTGGACGAGAAAATCCACGCCAAACTTCGTTTCTGCCTGGTTTTTGTCTGAGTCGTAATTTAGTGACTAATCAGGAATATCAAGAGTTTATCCAAGCTACTAATTATCGATCGCCTGGCATTAGCGAAGCAGAATATCAACGGCAAGGGTTTTTGGTTCATCCCTACGCTAAAGTTAAAAGCTTTTTATGGACAGGAGGAACGTACCCCCCTCACACCGCCCAACACCCAGTAGTTTTAGTCTCTTATGAAGATGCGCTCGCTTATGCTCGTTGGAAAGGACAACAAACAGGAGATAATTATCGTTTGCCCACTGCCTCTGAATGGGAGAAAGCCTCTAGAGGAAAAGACGGTAGATATTTTCCTTGGGGTAATCATTGGCTCGATGAGGCAACCAATTCCTCGGCTAGTGGCTTAAATTATACCAGTCCAATCGCCACTTTTCCCTTGAGTAAAAGTGTCTATGGTGTTGAAGATATGGCGGGTAATGTCTTTGAATATACTGCCACTCTTCAATGGGGCGGTACTCGCGTCGTGCTGAAAGGCTGTTCTTGGGACGATCTCCCTGGTTTTTGTCGCGCTGCTTATCAACATACTCGTCCCATTAACTCTCGTCACATTTTGTTTGGCTTTCGTTTAGTTAAAGAATAACTGGTATGAAAGATCTTTTGTTGACAAATCAGCTCTAAAACGGGCAAGAAGTTTCCTCTTCTGAATTCCGAACTCACTTAGTCTAATTTTACTTCGTAAGTTTTACCCTCTATCTTGACTCGATCGCCCTCGATTAATTTTTTTCCCCTCCTAGTTTCCACTTTGCCATTAACCAAAACTTCACCATTTTTGATTCTCAATTTTGCCTCACCACCAGTTTGGACAATGCCTTGCCATTTGAGAAACTGGTCGAGTTTGATAAAAGGCTGAGTAACTCGATCGCTCACAGTTTGAATGAAAGTAAAATTATAGGGATTAAAACAAATAGATCCTTTAGGTAAATATTCTAAATGAGTATCGAGCAATTAAACACCGATTATGGCATTGCAGGTCAACTCAAGTTTGTAGAGGGTAAAGGTGGCTTCCCTGTCATCGAAATTGAAAATACTATGGCAAGAGCCTTAATTTCCGTCTATGGTGGTCAAGTGTTATCTTTTCAGCCTGTTACCGAGCCTGAAGACTTAATGTTTCTGAGTGAAAAAGCTTATTATCAAACGGGAAAAGCGATTAAAGGTGGTATTCCCCTTTGTTGGCCCTGGTTTGGTTCGGATCCAGAAAATTTAGGGCGTTCTAGTCATGGGTTTGCCCGCAATAATTTCTGGACTGTTTTAGCCACGGAAGTAACCCCAGGAAGAGAAACAAAAGTAAAACTCGGACTAGTAGATACCGCCGAGACTAGAGAAATTTGGTCTCAAGCATTTAATCTGACCCTGGAGATTACCGTCGGCAATACCCTTACTCTAGAATTAGTAACCCGCAATACGGGGGATAAAGCTTTTTCTATTACCCAAGCATTTCATACTTACTTTAAGGTGGGAGATATTGACCAAGTAAAAGTTCTCGGTTTAACCAATACTAAATATTTAGATAAAGTCGATAATTTTGAGGAAAAACACCAACAAGGAGCAGTTACTATCGCTGAAGAAGTCGATCGTATTTATACTGATGTACCACAAGAATTAGTTATTGAAGATGCTTCTTTCCCTCGTCGCATTAAAATTACCTCTGACGGTAATAAAACGGCAGTAGTATGGAATCCCTGGGCTGATATCTCCGCCAAAATGAAAGACTTAGACGCTGAAGATTACAAGAGATTTATTTGTGTTGAAACGGCAAATGCAGCCAAGGATGTAATAGAAATTTCACCCAATAGCGAGTATCGATTGCTGGTCAATTATGGCATAGAGCAGAGCTAACCAGAAAAAAACTAGAGCAGTTGTAAAGTTTTTTCTTTCTTGATGTCATTTAAATTTTAACAAGCTAGAATCGGGAGGATTTTGCTTAGTTGTCAGCTAAAACGACTAGGTAAAAAAGCACATAGGATAAATAGCTTTATGAGTTTTTTATCTCTGCTTTTAGAAATAACCTCCAGTTAAGTGTAGGGGTGAGGAAGATAAGCTCTTGATATTTCTTCAAGAGACATTTTCTCATAAAAGCAAGCGAAGCACGATTACTCGCGTACCTATTACGGAGAAAACCCCCGCAGGGTCGCTCTTCTTAACAATTTAGACATGGAATCTTCATGTACCAAGAGTTTGAAGCTGTTGTACTATTAAATTGGTCAACGCATCCGTCAACACGAGAGAAAACGCCGTTTTGTTTGATATAGGAAGTTAGACACCAACAAAAAGTTGCTAATCCTGCTAGAATTGAGCCAATTTATTGTATGGGTATATACTGAGTAAATCTCGATCGAAATATCTACTTAGCTAGTGTGAGGACACCCGTGTCAGCAAGAAAAATTTATCCACCTACTCCTTCAGGGAAACAATACGTGCCTAGAGTGCGTTATCAACGAAAAAAGGTTCGTCGTCGCAACAAAATTTTTATTGGCGTTGCCTTAGCAGGAATATCTTTAATTTCTGCTGCTGCGGGTGCTTTACTAGCAGTAACTATGTCTGAATCTTCTCCTCTACAACAAGCAAAATTAACCCCAGAAGAAAAAGCAGTTTTTAATCAAGAAGAAATTGTTGCTAAAAACTCTTTAAAAATACCAGAATTATCTCGTCCAGTTAACATTTTGGTTCTGGGAATTAAAGTTCTTACTTCAGATTTAGATGAAAAACCAGCAGAAGATTTAGGTTATCATGCTTTGGTTAATTCTTTTCATGGTCTTAGCGATACAATGCTCTTACTTCGCTTCGATCCAAATGCAGAGAAACTAACTATACTTTCTATTCCTCGCGATACCCGTGTAAGATTGGCCGAACAAGGAGTGCAGAAAATTAATATTGCCAACGAATATGGCGGTCCTGCATTGACAACAGAAGCAGTTAGTAATCTATTAGATGGAGTTGAGATCGATAAATATGTCAGATTAAATATTCAAGGTGTTGAAAAACTAATTGATGCTTTAGGTGGTGTGACAGTTGATGTTCCTAAAGACATGAAATATACAGATTTCAGTCAACATCTCTATATCGATCTCAAAAAAGGTAAACAACATCTAGACGGAGATAAGGCAACACAGTTTTTACGTTTTCGCTACGATGCCTACGGCGATATTTCCCGTATTCAAAGACAGCAAATGCTGATGCGTTCGGTAGTAGAACAAACTTTACAGCCCAGTACTATAGTAAAAATCCCTAAAATCCTGTCAGTTATTCAATCTCACCTCGATACAGATTTAACTATCAAAGAATTGATGGCTTTAGGTGGTTTTGCCATGAAAACGGAAAGAAGTGATGTCCAAATGTTTATGTTACCTGGCAACTTTAGTGGGGATGGAAAAACAGGGGCTACTAGCTATTGGTTGCCCAACCGTAGCAAAATTAGTGAAATAATGGCTCAGCATTTTGATGTAGTCCCAGAAAACCAAATTGCTAGCTTAGATAGTTCCAGAATTACCAGAAATGGCTATGGAACAAAGTCATCTTCTATTTACAGAGATAGTCAAAGGGAAGAATGGTATTCTCATCGTTCCTTAGAACGTAATTATCGCAATATCAGTATTGCCGTTCAAGATAGTTTAGAAGACCCAGAAGCAGTACAAAAAATGGTTTCTTCTCTCCGAGAAGCTGGATATAGAAGAGTATTTATTAGTAGAAATTGGTCTGAACCTCTAGATGTCACTAGAATTGTCGCTCAAGGCGGAGATGACCGTGCTGCTGCGGTAGTTAGGGCTGCTTTAGGAGTAGGTGAAGTATTAGTTGAAAGTACTGGTGTTCTTAATTCCGATCTGACAATTCAGATTGGTAAAGACTGGCAGCAAAGAAGTCTAGAAGTTCAGGAGTTTCGGTAAGGAAGATTCGCCAATCATCATAACAGTTGTCATCTAATCTGGGATTTTTTGCTTATATTATAGCAGTACGTATTTAGATTAGGACGTGAATTATAGGCTTTGCGAGCTGGCTAATGGCTAATGGCTAATGGCTAATAGCTAATGGCTAATAGCTACTTGCTCCACTTAAATTACACTAAAAAATTAAACTGATGTATTGAAAACCTTAGCCTAGCTAGATAGCAACAAAAATACTATATCACGCTCCAAAGTCTTTCTCTATAAAGATTTTGCATCAACTTTGTCAACCTTGGGGCTATCCATCCGTCCACCTGGGTTCCGCGAGGTGAAGGAATTTCGCCCCAAACCCCATTTCGTTAAATTGTCTGGTGAAGTCATCCTGAAAAACCGTCTAAAAGCTGATAGCTGATATGGTGATTGTATATGGTTTATAAAGTACACGCAGCTTATGTTAAGAAGGGAAGAAAGGCAGTATAATCCTTTTATCGGTCGCCAAGATAAACCAGGAGATCAACGCAAATCTTTCCAAATCGATCGCGATCGCATTCTTTATTCTTCTGCTTTTCGACGCTTAGCCCAAGTTACCCAAGTAGTCACAGCCCAAGAAGGACATGTTTTTCATAACCGTCTTACCCATTCTCTTAAAGTAGGTCAGGTTGCCAGAAGATTGGCAGAAAGATTGATCTCAGAACAAGACGATCTTGCCCAGAAGGTTGGCGGAATTAACCCTGATGTAGTTGAAGCAGCAGCTTTAGCACACGATCTAGGTCATCCTCCTTTCGGTCATACAGCAGAAGAAGAATTGGATGAATGCGCCACTAAACAGGGTTTAGTTGATGGTTTTGAAGGTAATGCCCAATCTTTTCGTATTTTGACAAGGTTGGCAATTCATCGGGTTGATTATTTCGGTTTAAACTTAACTAGAGCAACTCTTAATGCTGTACTTAAATATCCCTGGCTGAGAGATAGCAATCCTCAGTCAAAAAATTGGCGTAAATATTCTGTTTATCAATTAGATAAACAAGCTTTTGAGTTTGTCAGACCAGAACAAGATACCAGTCAAACTGTTGAAGCTAGCATCATGGATTTTGCTGATGATATAACTTACAGCGTTCACGATCTAGAAGATTTTTATTTAGCTGGATTAATCCCCTTAGAATTATTGGCAACAGATAGGGATGAATTTACTAGATTTATCGAGCGATGGTTAGGAGATTTTTCTAATAATTATTTTGCTAAAATTGTTCGCTCTCAACAAAATCGTTTTCAAAACTTTCTTAATGCTACTTACAATTTAAAAGGACAATATCGACCGGGTTCTTTTGAACAAAAAGCACAAATTAAACGAATTAGCTCTCAATTAATTCAAACTTATATTCAATCAGTAAAACTCAGTCAAGACTATGGGGATCGTGGTTATTTACAATACAATCAAGCTAAAGAAGAAGAACTAAAATTTTTACAGCGTATTGTTTGGCATTATGTTATTTCTAATCCTCGTTTAGCGACTCAAAGATACGGACAAAAAAAGATTATTAGGACTTTATTTGAAGTTTATCTCGAAGCTATTCATCGTAGCGATATTACTTTTATTCCTGCCCGTTTTGTTAAAGAATTTTTAGACCTTAAAACCCTAGAAGATAAAGGAGAAAATAAAGAGCAAGAAAAAACTCGTATGGCAGTAGATATTGTAGCTGGTTTGAGTGAAGCAGAAACAGTTCTTCAGTATCGTCGTTTAACAGGAATTGCTCAAGGTTCTTTTCTAGATTATTGGGATTAAAACAATTTTTTGTTAGCGAGGAGATACTTTTCTTTCTAACCAATTAGTAACCAAAATTGGTAATTTTTTTTTCACCCACCGCAATGCTACGATACGGACAAATGGTTTAGACATAGTCGCGATCGCTTTCATAAAACGATTGAGAGGCTTCTTATGGAATTTTTTATTGACTAAATTGATAGAGCCGACATCATAAAGACAATCTATAATCAACTTCAAGGTTACCTCTTCTCTTTCTACTAATTGCTGTAATAGTAGAAATACATCCCGCATTCTCTCTTTTTTTTTGCGCTCTTCTTCAGAAATTTTTTGGACTTCTATCGATTTATCCGAGTAGGTAAGCATTCAGGTGTCGTCTTAATATATAAAGGTTTTCAATAGACAAATAGTATAAATCTAAATATATTCAAATTTGTTTGTAGATAACAATTATGAATAGTTTCGAGCGACTGTTGGCATAATTATCAATTGTTCTGTCGGCAAACACAACTAATATAACTTATATTTTGCGTAAAACAAATATTGATAGACAAATGAATGTAATTTCTTAGTAAAGTTAGATATTGTTTTAATGAAGATTCTCTAAATTACAAAAAATTAAGGTTAAATGGTTTAAATGCTTTAGAAAAAACTGTTCCATCGACATACACTTGTTGAGTAGGATAATTTTGTAAAACTTCTAGTAAAGACACTCTGTTATCGTCACTAGCAGATTGTAGTAATGCCCCTCGCAAAGCTTGAACATTAGCACTTTGCGATTTAGTATGAACTATCTTACTAGTTTCTCTGAGCAAAAATTCCCCTGGTGTACTATTTAAAACATTTGCTACCCAAATTGCTTCGATTGGGAACTCTTGATTTAAAACATAACGAGCTAATTGAGGATTTTGTTGACTAAAATTAAATAAAAATTTCAAAGAAGGAGACTTTTTGCCTATATGCGCGAAGTCTTCTAGCTCATCTACAGAAACTGACTGAGACGCAGCACCATAGTAAAAAATAACTTCTTCTGCTGCTACGGCAATAGGAGTATCCACTACCATAATTCCACCTATTCCCAACCAGATAAAACCTGACTTAAGGAATAACGAAAAAATTGTGCGCTTAAATAATTTATTAAAGAGTTTCATTATTGTCACCTCAGAAAATCACTAAATAAGAACTAATTTGGGAGATTTAACCCAAATTTTTCTACTACTATCAATACGACGAACTGATTTCAATGATGCGGTTCTCATACTAAATCCCGTTCTAGTCGGTGACATATAGCTAGTAGTAAGTAGCCTTTAGCAAACAATACACCTTCTAATTCCTCAATCTGATTGGTTAGCTAAAAACATACTTTACCTATCGATCTTATTAGTTCTTTTGTACTATAATAGGGAATAGAGTAATCTAAAACTCAAAATAATAAAGGTATAACTGATGAAAAAACACTATGTTCTCAGCATTAATTCTCAAGCAGAACACGACTGGGACAAATGTATTATTAGAAACCCGATTACAGGAGAACGTCCTGACTTAAAAAGCGCGATCGCCCAAGCAATAGGCAATCAACCAGGCTCTTACCTAGTCAGCGTTCAAATAGAAGTAGAAGTTTTAGAAAAAGTAGCCCTTTCTTCTGTTGCCAATGGCACTTTAGAGCTAGGGGGTAGCACAAAAGAAAATAAGCAAGTCAACTTACCCCAAATAATTGCTTCTCGCTCCTAGTTGCTTATGGGTTGAAAAAAGCTAATTCAACATTAATATTAGGTTGCCAAACAAGAAAACTTTTCGGCGATATCCGAACCAGTAAACTTAGCAACCCAACCTGCGGGAGTATCAAAAAGACGAATACAAGTAAAGTTAGGATTTGCCCCCATATCAAACCAGTGGCGAGTACCCACAGGAACATTAATTAAGTCATTTTGTTCGCAAATAATTTCGTAAACTTTATCGTCAATATGCAAAGTAAATAGACCTTTACCTTTGATGAAAAAACGAATTTCGTCATCATCATGGATATGTTCTGCCAGAAATTTTTGTCGCAATTCTGTTTTCTGGGGATGATTTTCATCGATAGTAATGACATCAAAAGTTTGATAGCCACTGGTTTGAATTAATCGCTCGATATCTTGACGATAGGCAGCAATAATTGCATCATTGTCAGCATCGTTAGTAATTTCGCTGTTAGCTTGCCAGCGTTCAAAACTAACGTTTACTTTAGCCAACTCTGTAGCGATCGCCTCACCGTCAGAATAACTTGCTAAAGGGGTTTGAGGATTGTTTTCTGAATAAATGGTTAATCTACTCATGGGGCTATGAAATCTTAGATATTTAGAGACTGTTTGTCAAATAACGATCGAGAAGAACCTTAATAATACCGTTAATGGTTTTTCAGACAAATCATTTGCTTTAGTATTATGCGGTTAGCCAAAAATAAATAAAAGGGGAAAACTTCAGGTATTTTTTCAGGTGTTTTTAATATTTATGGTGGCAATAAGCTTAATGTTTTCTTTACAAACAGTCTCTTAATTGTATATCATCAAAATTAGTAGCTACATCATGACCGTTACTATTGTCTATATTTTTATTTCTATCCAAAAGTAAAGTACGATATCCTGCTCTTCTAGCAGCATCTAATTCAGCGATTACGTCAGATAAAAATAAAATCTCTGGAGATGGCAGCGCGCTCGAGCGAGCTATATTGTGATAAGCAGTAACTTCTTTTTTATTCCCGACATTAGTATCGAAGTATCCCTCAAACAAATAAGTTAAATTTCCATACAGACTATATCCAAACAGCAATTTTTGCGCTTTTACTGAACCAGAAGAAAAGACATACAATCTAATTCCTAATTTGTACCATTGCACTAAGTTAAGATAAGCATCCTCATAGAGATGTCCCTGAAAGTGATTATTTTTAAATCCATATTCCCAAATAAAACCCTGTAAAGTTTTGAGGGGGGTAATTTTTTTGTCTTCTTTAATCCAACTCAGTAAAGTAGCAATTACTAGCTCGAGATCGGCATCTAATCGATCGATTTCCTGTTTTACCCGCTCGATAATTACAGCTATTTCTTCTTGTTGAGAGTGTTGACGAACATATTCAGGAAGTGCCTTACTCGAGTAAGGAAATAAAACTTGATGAACAAAATCAATTGATGAAGTTGTCCCTTCAATATCTGTGACAATTGCTTTAATTTTCAAAACACATCTCCAAAAATGTGAGTTCGGAACTTTGAACTCCGAATTCCGTACGCAAAGCGGTATACCGAAGGTCACTCCGAACTTTAAAACTATTCCCACTCGATCGTGCCAGGAGGTTTTGAGGTAATATCATACACTACTCGATTGACACCTTTAACTTCGTTGACAATACGATTAGAAATCGCCTCTAATAAATCGTAAGGTACTTTTGCCCAATCAGCAGTCATACCATCTTCACTAGTAATAAAACGCAGTACGACTGGATGAGCATAGGTGCGTTTATCTCCCATTACTCCAACACTACGAATAGGTAACAAGACGGCAAAGGCTTGCCAAAAATCATGATACATTCCTTGTTTGCTGATTTCATCTCGCACTATAAAGTCAGCATCGCGGAGAATATTCAATCTTTCAGCAGTCACTTCTCCAATAATTCTAATGGCTAATCCTGGTCCTGGGAAAGGATGGCGACTAACGATTTCTTCTGGTAAACCGATCGAGCGAGCTACTTTACGTACTTCATCTTTAAATAGTTTACGTAAAGGCTCGACTAGTTTAAAGCGAAGATTTTTGGGTAAACCGCCAACATTGTGATGGCTTTTAATTTTAACCGCAACTCTTTCGCCAGTTTTGGGGTCGACATTAGTATCGGCCGACTCGATCACATCGGGGTAGAGAGTACCTTGGGCTAAATAGTCAAAAGGTCCTAATCTTTGAGACTCTTCTTCAAATACCTTAATAAACTCATGTCCAATGCGACGGCGTTTTATTTCTGGGTCGGTAACTCCCTCCATTTGTGCTAAAAAGCGTCTGCGGGCATTTACATACTCTACAGGAATGTGAAATTGCCGATCGAAGATATCCATCAACCTTTCTGGTTCGCCTTTCCGCATGAAACCTTGGTCGATGAACATACAGGTAAGTTTCTCGCCAATAGCACGGTGTAGCAAAAAAGCTAGAGTAGAGGAATCTACCCCACCAGATAAAGCCAACAAAACTCGTTTATCTCCAACTTTTGCTTTAATTTCTCTAATCGACTCTTCGACAAATGCTTCTGTTGTCCAAGTTGGTTCGCACTCGCAAATATGGTAGACAAAGTTACGGATTAAGGCTATTCCACCAACAGAATGAACTACTTCTGGATGGAACTGAACGCCAAAAAGTTTTTTGATAGGGTTAGAGATTGCAGCACAAGTAGTATTATCTGTATGAGCTAAAACAGAAAAACCTTCTGGCAGTTGAGTACAAGAATCCCCATGGCTCATCCACATAGTTGAGCCTTCTTCTACATTAGTCAGTAAATCGGTTGGATCGTCAATAAACATCGAGGCTTTGCCATATTCTCCCCGTTTCGCCCTTTCTACTACTCCTCCCAATTGCTTGACCATTAATTGCATTCCATAGCAAACTCCTAAAATGGGAATGCCTAAATGCCAAATTTCTGGATCGCACTGAGGAGCATATTCGTCATAGACAGAATTTGGTCCCCCAGAAAGAATTATTCCTGCTGGACTCAGCTTTTTTAAATGTTCTGCTGTAGTGCGATAAGATAAGACTTCTGAATATACTTGCGTCTCTCGAATTCGGCGAGCGATCAATTCAGAATATTGAGAGCCAAAATCAATAATGGCAATCATTTGACGATGGAGACTGTTGGCTAAAGTCTTATTTGACAGAGTCTCCGTTGTGGGTTGAATTGATTCTGTTGGGATAGTCACTATTGGCTCAGGTATTTCGACTAGATTAACAAGTAAAGAATAGTTACAAAAACTGGTTCTGAACAAAAAAACCTTTCGTAAGGATAATACAATGGAAAGGAGCTTTTTTTGTCAAGACATAGTTACAAATATTCCCACAATATTAACATAGTTTTGCTATTAAGTCCCGAGCATTATTACTGATTTTAATTATCTCTCTTTGACGATCGAATAGAACAGAACCAACACAAACTTCTCGTTCGCCGTGTTGGCGGATATAGTCTTGAGAACGCAAATCGATCTTATTCGCAATGCTTTGGTAAACTCGTTCTACCCAATTATTCTCTTGTGAACGATCTACTTTTCGTAGCAATTGCAAAGCAGATTCAGTAGTCGAACTATTATATATCTGCTGGATTATAGATGTAGGCAAACCTAACTGAGCGCAATGGGCTGTTAAAATCTCTAATCTTCCATCAGCCAAATGATGATGGGTGTGGAAAATACCACCAGCAAGTTTAATTAATTTACCGTGATAGCCAAACAAAACAATCGAGCTAACTTGTTCTAATGCTGCTGCTACTAGCATCGAACCGAGCCAATTAGCAGTTTTTACCAATATTTCTGGATTAATATCCAGTTTTTGGGCTAAATCCAAGCCATTTTCACCGATACAAAAGACTAGAGAGTCAAACTTAGTTGCTTTCTCTTTTAATTCTGCCTGATAAGCTTCTAATTGACTGGGTGCAGTTAAAGGTTGAACTATCCCTGTTGTACCCAGTAGAGATAGTCCTTCCACTATACCAAACGCGGAATTAGAAGTTCTTTGGGCTAATCTCTCTCCTTCAGGCAAAATAATAGTGACAGTAACTTTCTCGTCAGGATACAATAAGGGCTTGAGATTTTCTTGAATTAATTTTTGGGCATAACTATATATAGCTGCTTTGTTCCCATTATTAATTTGTCTACCAATACCCTCTCCCCCTCTAATGGCAATTTGCCAATCTCCTTCTCTCCTCTGCCCCTCTGCACCTCTGCCCCTCTGCCCCTCTGCACCTCTGCCCCTCTGCACCTCTGCTTCTACTACCGCCCAAACAGGGGTATTACGGGTAATATCTAAATGTTCTCCAGGATCGCTACGGGTAATGGCTAAAGCAGATTGAGAATTAAGTTTAGCTACTTGTTCGATCGCGATGGTAACTGTTTTTGGTGGCTCGATTAAATCTACAGTCACAAAATTATCTGCTAATTCTCGATGAAGATGGCGCAAGGCAGCGATCGCAGCACCACAGGCAAAAACTGGTAAAGTATATCCCAAACTTTGTTCACTCATCATAGCTGTTGGCGAGAACTACGCGATCGCGTCCCAATTCTTTAGCACGATAAAGAGCGCGGTCGGCATTTTCAATTAACGTTTGCGGAGAAGAGTTATGGCAAGGAACAGAGCCAGCTACCCCTATTGAAACTGTCAGGTAAATGTCTATAGGAGAATTAATATGGGGGATTTGCAACGCTTCCACCTGTAAACTAATTTTTTCTGCTACTTTCTTTGCTCCTTCTGGAGCGGTATTCGGTAAAATGATAGCCAGTTCTTCTCCTCCATAACGAGCAGCCAAATCTGCGGGACGTTTGATCGCTTGACGAATTGCTTGAGCGATTTTATGCAAACAGCGATCGCCTGCTTGATGTCCATAAGTGTCATTATAAAGTTTAAAGTAGTCGAGATCGCACAAAATTAAAGATAAAGGAGCTTTCTCTCTGGCTAGTCTTCGCCACTCATTATCAATGTATCGAGCGAATTTACGGCGATTAGCGATCCCAGTTAAACTATCGATGACGGCAAGTTGTTCGACTTGTTGATATAGTTCGGATTTTTGAATAGCAATGCCCAATTGAATAGTGATTCTTGCTAGTAATTTAGTCTCTTGAGTATGCCAAAAACGAGACTGAGAAAATTGCTCTGCTACTAATAAACCCCATAGTTGTTTCTCAACAATAATTGGGACTAACAATTGAGAACGACAAGATAATTTTGTGGGTTCAGAAGAAAAATTATTACTATTTGGTTTGAATTTCCGTTCTTTTTCTACAGTCACAATTGCACCTCGTGCTAATTGTGCTGAGTAAGTTTGCCAATTTAGGTTGAGTGGTGGTGGCTCAGACAGTAAATTATTATTAACTGTTTGTTCTGACTTAACTGCTGTGGCTAAAATTTCTACTTGCTTAAAATCCTTGATTTTGACAAGACTTAGTCTTTCTACTTGCAGAAACTGATTAATTTCTCTAACTGCCGTTTTCGTAATTATCTCTAGAGCCAAAGATTCATGAATACGCTGACTGATTTGAGTTTCTATACGGTCTTGTTCCGCTTGTTGAGCAATAAGCCTCTCTGCGTTTTTACGTTCGCTAATATCAATACAAGAGCTAATAAAACCAGCTAGCTTACCACTCCCATTAAACCTGGGTACAGTAGTACTGAGCAACCAACGATACTTGCCATCAGCATCGAGCATACGATGTTCTATTTGGGTTTGACTGAGGTTTTGACGAGCTAAATTATAGTTATTTAAACATTTCAACCTTTCTTCTGGATGAATATTAGCGATCCACCCGTTAATTAATGCCTGTTCGAGGGTATAACCAGTAAAATCCAACCAAGACTGATTAAAAAAAGTAGCTTGACCATTAGCATCACTCATCCAGATTAAGACGGGTGCAGTATTCGCCATAATCCGAAATCTTTCTTCACTTTCATGGAGAGAAGCTATCAGACGAACTTTGTCTATTTCTGCTTGTTTGCGAGCGCTAATATCACGACCAACAGCTTGGTATTCAATAATTTTATCCCTCTGGAAAATTGCCCGAATACTCCATTGTTGCCAATGAATTTCTCGATCGAAAGCAATCACTCTAAATTCCAGGCTAGTACTATTGTATGTTTGATTGAGACTCTCTAAGTGAGACTCAAATAGATGAATATCTTCTGAATTAATTACCAGTTTTAAATTTTGACCAGTTAAATACTCTTCTGATAGATCGAAATAACGGCAAAAAACTTGATTGACAAAAGTTAGAGTTCCATCGGGCAAAAAACGACAAATTAATTCTGTTTGGTCTTCAACTACGCCACGATAGCGAGCTTCACTTTGACGAATTTTTTCAGCATTTTGTTGGCGTTCGATGGCATATTGAACCGATTTAGCTAACAGATCGGCAGAAATAGCACCCTTAATAAGATAGTCTTGCGCTCCTTCTCTTAAGGCAGCTAGGGCATGATCTTTGTCTTGAATTCCTGTTAGAACGATGATAGGAACTTCTGCTGTTATTTGCTGTATTTCCCTGAGAGAATCTAAACCCCAACTATCTGGTAAAGATAAATCTAGTAAAATAACATCAAAATCATTACATTTAAGGCGATCGAGACCCTCACTTAGAAATTCAGCTTCGATTAACTCAAACTCATCGGTTTGAATTTTGTTAAAAAACTTTTTTACCAACAAAATATCAGCAGGATTATCTTCGATCAACAAGACTTTAATTATTTGCTCGGTGGTCTGTAGGGCAAAAGAAACTTTATTATCTTTTTGCATTATCATGGCAAAAAACCTTAATTAATTCAAAAATAGTTTTATATTTTTTTGCTAAAAATATTTATAGATTAGGGAAATTTACCGAGAAAGTAAGTATTATCTTTGGCAGTAAAATTGATAAATTTAGTGAATTTTCATCCCTATACCTATAAATGAGTATATTTAGGTATCATTGATAACCTATAAATTACTAATAATCAAAAAAATTTAATTTCAAATTAATAAGTGACATCCCTTAACTATTTAAGAAAAATTTTGCCCTATAATCTGTCTAATCTCAGATTTATATCGATTCCAGCCATTATATTTAACAGCAAAAGTTAGCAAATAAATATCGCCATATCTAATCGAAGTGTTGACATTGGTTTAAGTGAAACTACTTAAAATGCTATAAAGGTAATTTGACAAAACTGAGCCAAAAATCCTCAATTATAGTTACCGTTTCTTTAAATTCTTGTAAATTATTAGGTTTAGTCAGATAACAATTAACATCCATTTGATAACAACTAAGTACATCTTCTTGACAATCAGAAGTTGTCAAAACGATCACGGGAATTTTGCTTAAGTGAGAATCAGCTTTTATTTCTGCTAAAACACCCAAGCCATCTTTTTTGGGTAAATGTAAATCGAGTAAGATTAAATCGGGTCGAGGAGCAGAACTATACTCACCTTGCTGATAGAGAAAAGCAAGAGCTTCGATGCCGTCTTCAACTTGTTGCAGATGATGGGGAATAGTAGCCTTGCCAAATACTTTACTAATTAATTTAGCATCACTAGGAGAGTCTTCTACTAACAAAATTTCAATCGGTCTTGAGATTACAATATTCATCTTGATGATTGTTGATTCCGAATAGGCAGAGAAAAATAAAAAGCTGTCCCCGATCCCGGGACAGATTCCAGCCAAATCATTCCTCTGTGCCGTTCTATAATTTTTTTGCAGATAGCTAAACCGATACCCGTACCTGGATAAGTTCGGCGGGTATGCAAACGCTGAAAAATGACAAAAATGCGCTCTGCGTGTTTGGGATCGATACCAATACCATTGTCTCGAAGGCAGAAAACAAATTCTTGCTCTTTAGTTGTGACAGAAATATGAATTTTGGGCGATTCTTCGCTGCGGAATTTTATGCTATTAGCAATCAAATTTTGCCACAGTTGAATAAGCTGAGACTTATCTGCCACGACTTGAGGTAAACGATCCCAAGTAATAACTGCCTCATTTTCATCGATCGCGATTTTTAAATTAGCAATGACCTCTTTCAATACTTCTTCGCAAGAGACGAGACTAAAATTTTGTGGTTGACGACCAACGCGAGAAAAAACCAATAAATCTTGAATTAGTTGTTTCATGCGTTGCGCTCCACCCACTACAAAGTTAATGTATTCGCGAGCTTCTGCATCTAACTGCTCTCGGTATTCTTCTTCTAGTAATTCTGTATAACTACTAATGGCTCTTAGCGGTTCTTGTAAATCATGAGAAACAATATGGGTAAATTGTTGCAGTTCTTGATTAGAACTTTCTAATTGTTGAGTACGCAAAATCAATTGTTGTTGTTGACGACAGCGTTCGATCGCATTAATAAATATCTCTCCTGCTAGTCTCAATAGTTGAATATCTCCTTTAGTCCAGTTCCTTTGTTGACTAATAGAATCAAACCCTAACAATCCTACTAACGAACCACCGTAAAACATAGGTAACATTAATAGTGATTTAATATTTTGCTGTTGTAGGTAATTTTGGTCTTGGCTGGCTTCTAAAGGTAAATTATCGATATTGGGCAAGTTAATTATTTGTTTATATTTAATCTTGTCCATTACCCAAGGTATATTTTGTTCTAACTCGGTTTTGTCACTAGGAAAAATAACCGATCGAGACTGAAGATTAGACCATTGATAGGTATGAGCAAGTAGCATATCGGGCTGGGCAAAGAGAAAAAGATAGGTTCTATCTACTCCAGCAAAATTACTAATAGTTTGTAATCCTTCTCGAATACTGTCATTAATTTTTTCTGCTGAAATGTTAATAAACTGAGATGAGAGACGACCAATTAACTGCTCTAATCTTAGTTGGTATTGTAAAGTTGCTTCTACATACTTACGCTCATTAATTTCTTGGGTTAGTTTTTGATTCAGAGTATTTAGTTCTAATGTACGTTCTGTTACTCTCGTTTCTAATTGAGTATGAAGATCGTGGGTAAATCGATCGATTCTTTTAAGTCGATCGATCTGTCGATCTAACTGTTGATTGAAAGTAATTAGATGTTGAGAATTGAGCAGAGACAAAGCTTGAGGAATATGAGGAAATAGTTGGTTTGCCATTACCATAAAAATAATGACTGTAATAATTTTGACTCCTCCTGTTAACCAATAAATAGGCTGCCAAATTGCCCAAACTTCCAGGACATAAATTGTTCCACAGCAAATAAAAAAGGGACTTAAAAACCAAATTGAGGGGGGGAAAGGCTGATTTTTTTGCTTACGAGCCCAATAAATCAGCCCCAGAGGGATAGAATAGAAAGCAAGAGCGATCGCTGAATCCCCAATCAAGTGTAGCCAGACAAGGATTAGGTTCCAGGTATGATAAATATAACAATCACCCTGAGAAAAAAATAAATTAGAGGTAAGGATGTAATTAGAAAGCTCAGGTATCATAAATTCCGTGAGAACAATAGCAAGATTAGTATAGTCAGATCGGCTATTACTAATTCAATTAAAAGAATAAACTTAAGGGGAATGAACACAATAGACTATCTACGGATCAGTTTGCTCGATCGATGTAATTTTCGGTGTCAGTACTGTATGCCAGAAGGTACTGAGCTAGATTACATTTTGCGTCAAGACTTACTGACACGAGCGGAAATAATAACTTTACTTAAAGAAGTATTCATTCCCCTGGGTTTTTGTAAGTTTCGCTTAACTGGAGGAGAACCTTTATTACGTCCAGATCTAGTAGATATAGTTAGTCAGATTGCTTCTTTACCCCAGACTCGAGACTTGTCTCTAACTACTAATGGTTTTTTATTAGTCGATCTAGCACAAAAACTTTATGATGCGGGTTTGCGTCGAATTAATATTAGTCTCGATTCTTTAAATCCTCAAACTTTCGATAATATTATCGGTAATCGGGGACGTACACGCTGGGATAAAACCTGGGCAGGAATTTTAGCAGCGTATCGAGTAGGTTTTAACCCGTTGAAGTTAAATGTAGTGATTATTCCTGGTTTGAATGATGGAGAAATATTAGATTTAGCAGCCTTAACAATCGAGCGCAATTGGCACGTTAGGTTTATTGAATTTATGCCTATTGGCAATGGTAAACTATTTAGCGATCTCGCTACGCGAGGCAGCGAAGCCGATCGCGCTTGGATTCCTTCGGCTGAGTTACGGGAGCGTATTGCTTCTCGTTGGGGTCTAGAAGAGTCTCAAGTTAAGGGAAATGGCCCTGCTGATGTCTGGCAAATCCCTGGTGCAAAAGGAACTCTCGGTTTTATTTCTCAGATGTCTGAATGTTTTTGCGATCGCTGCAATCGGATGCGTTTATCTGCTGATGGTTGGTTGCGTCCTTGTTTACTCAATCAAACAGGTCAAATCGATCTCAAGACTGCTTTACGTAGCGGTAGCGATCCCCAAGATCTTAGAGCCAAAGTCGCGGAAATACTATTACTCAAACCTGAAATTAACTATAAGCAAAGGGACTCTGGTACTCTAGCAGGTAGCTATACTCGCACCATGTCCCAAATCGGCGGATAAATTAGTTCGTAGTTTGTAGTTAATAACTGATAACTGATAACTGAATTACGCCATCCGTGAGTAGTACTCAATCACTAACAGTTCGTTGATTGGCAAAGCAACCCATTCCCTTTCAATTATGCCGTTGACTTTGCCGGTCATGGTATTTTTATCGTATTCTAAATGGGTAGGAAGATTAGCTAATCCCGGATATTCCATGTTGGTTTCTACCAGACGGCGGGAGCGTTCGCGGTCTCTAACTTTAATCACATCTCCAGGACGACACTGATAGCTAGCAATATTAACTACTCGATCGTTAACAGTAATATGACCATGATTGACTAGTTGACGCGCTCCGGGAATAGTTCCTGCCATACCCAAACGGAAGACAGTATTATCCAACCGCATTTCTAAAAATTGTAATAAAGCTTGTCCTGTTGAACCAGTCGTACGACGGGCTTTTCTCACATAACGAATTAATTGTTTTTCTGTTACGCCATAATTGAAGCGGAGTTTTTGTTTTTCTTCTAAACGAATAGCATATTCAGAACGTTTACGTCGATTTTGTCCGTGTTGACCTGGTGGATAAGCTTTACGCGCATTTTTTCTAGTTAATCCAGGTAATTCTCCCAGACGACGAACGATCCGCAGACGCGGACCTCTATATCGAGACATATAATATTCTCCTTATCTATAAAAATAGCCCCAAATATAAAATTATATAACGAAATCGACGGACTTTAATAACTTTAATTCCTGGCTCGGTTAACAAGGTTACAAAACATTGAGTAATGAAAAAATCTGTATCTTAACGGTCAGCGATCGCCTTACACTTATTAGAAGTTATTAGCTGTTAGCTGTTAGCTGTTAGCTATTAGCTATTAGTTTTTGTTATATTGTCAGACTCGATCGATTTATAAGCAGAATTGTATCCAAAAAATATGTTTCCCATTAATCGCCCTCGCCGTCTCCGCAGCACACCTCAATTGCGCCGTATGGTGCAAGAAGTTTCTCTTAATGCTAGCGATCTCATCTATCCTTTATTCGCCGTTCCAGGAGAAAGCATTGCCAAAGAAGTAGTTTCCATGCCAGGAGTATATCAACTCTCTGTAGATAAAATTGTGGCAGAAGCCAAAGAAGTTTACGATCTGGGTATTCCTTCGATTATCCTTTTTGGTATCCCAGATACTAAAGACACAGAGGCAACAGGTGCTTGGCACGATTGTGGTATTGTGCAAAAGGCAGCAACCGCAGTCAAAGAAGCCGTACCAGAATTAGTTGTAATTGCGGACACTTGTTTGTGTGAATACACAACTCATGGTCATTGTGGTTATTTAGAAGTAGGGGATTTAACAGGAAAAGTATTAAACGATCCCACTCTAGAATTATTAAAGAAAACTGCCGTTTCTCAAGCCAAAGCAGGAGCAGATATTATTGCTCCATCGGGTATGATGGATGGTTTTGTCCAGGCAATTAGACAGGGTTTAGACGAAGCAGGATTTGAAAATACGCCCATTTTGTCCTATGCTGCTAAGTACGCTTCGGCATATTATGGACCCTTCCGCGATGCTGCCGAATCTGCCCCCCAGTACGGCGATCGACGTACCTATCAAATGGATCCTGCTAATGGTAGAGAAGCCCTCAAAGAAGTAGAGCTAGATATCGCTGAAGGGGCAGATATGTTAATGGTCAAACCTGCCCTATCCTACATGGATATTATTTGGCGAGTCAAAGAAATTACCAATCTACCCGTCGCTGCTTACAACGTTTCTGGCGAATATTCCATGATTAAAGCAGCAGCTTTAAATGGTTGGATTGATGAGAAAAAAGTCGCTCTAGAAACTTTGACTAGTTTTAAGCGTGCTGGTGCAGATTTAATTCTGACTTATCATGCTAAAGATGCAGTGCGTTGGTTGAACGAATAGTTTTTAGCTTCAAATTAGCTGTCAGCTTTTTCGCTCGAGCTTCTTTGGTTTAAGACTTGATAGTATGTGTTATTAGTAGTTAGACAAAACTAAAGAATAGCTACTAATAACTAAAATTATCCTCTCTATAAATCCCTATTTAATTAGTCTTTAAGGATATAAAGCTGTTTTTAGCTGCGCCCGGTGCTGGGTTTTTTGAGAATTTTGGTTATTTTCATCATAGTTAATTCAATATTTCTATTTCTTACCAGCGAAACTGAAGCGGTAAAACAGGTCTATAATCAATTGTCTGCTTTTGAATTCCGCGAGCGAATTCTATCTCTGCTAAATGCTCTTTTCCAGTTTTAAAAGTAACTAAATCTAATACTTGAATTGCGCTAATGGCAGGAGAAAACGGTTTATTGCTAGGAATAGTAATCTTAATACCAGTAATCTCTCGCATTTTGTTGGGATGTTCTATAGGTTGACGAAGCTTCCGAGGTTGAGTATCGGGTCTGCTCCCGTTTGGAATAATAAATAATAGTGGCTCTTTGCTATCAGTATTGCTAGCAATATCTATTTGAAAATTAGGAGGTAAATAGGGAGGACAATAAGCCCAAGTTGCAAATGGCAGTGTTGTTGAGTTGGTAATTCTACGAAAACCAATTCCGAAAGGTGAATAGCCAGTTTCTTGATAACGCCATTTTTCCCACAGATGAGTTGGCGCAATAAGAGGAGTACGAACTTCCTGCTCGTCAGTAACCCAAAGGAACTCTAACATAGCATTATGAAAGAAAATACATCTATTAGCAGTTCCCTGACCTGGATGAATGTTAGATCTTCCTTCTATTAAGCCACAATTAAGTACCCGCTCGATTTCTGGAGCATTAATATTTGTACAGACAAAAAAATGATCTATTTCAATCATTGGTAAAACACTCACTTAAAATTGTAATATTGAAGTCTTTTTAATTTATCTAATGGTTATTGCTTCTCGTAGAAAGTTCAGCATAGACGAATATCACAAACTAGTAGATTTGGGATTTTTTACAGAAAACGACAGAATAGAACTGATTAGAGGAGAAATCATTGACATGGCTCCAAAAAGAACTCCCCACTCTGTTTGTAATTCACTTGTATTTGGTGAGCTTTATAGACTACTGTACAATCTAGCTAATGTTAGAGGACAAGAGCCAATTATTCTTCCTTTAAACAGTGAACCAGAACCCGATGTAGTTATTGCTAAGAAGAAAGCAGATAATTATCTTTCTGCTCATCCTACGGTGGAAGATATTATTTTAGTTATTGAAATTTCTGACTCTACTCTTCAGTATGACAGAGAAACTAAGTTATCTCTTTATGCAGAAGTAGGAATCAATAATTATTGGATTTTTAATTTAGTGGATAATCGTTTAGAGGTTTATAGTCAACCTTTTGCCGATCCGCAAGGTAAATCTGATTATAGGACTAAAAATATTTTTTTACCTAACGAGAAAATTGTTGTGCCTAGTTTTGACAAAATGACTTTGGAGTTAGCTTCTGTTTTTCCCAAGTCAGAGATTTAGGATTTTGGAAATAAATTATCACTACTCGATATACTATAAATGCTAACATTTATATTTTCAATAACTGTATCTTTTTCATAATTCATTCCTAGCTTTTTCGCAACACGAATAGAACGAATATTATCTGGGTCGATTATACAAATCAACCTATTTATATTTAGTTGTTTCCAAGCATAATCCCGTACTGCTATGGCTGCTTCTGTAGCTAAACCTTGACCCCAATATGCTCTAGCTAGACGATAACCAATTTCAATCTCTTCGCCAGTCTCAAAATTCCAAACTAATAAGCCACAGTAACCAATTAATTCTTGATTTGCTTGATGAACTATTGCATAAAGACCAAAATTATATTTTTGATACTGAGAAAGCCTCCGATTAATGAATTCTTCAGTTTGCGATCGCGTTTTCACTCCACTAATTGAATAGTGCATCACCTCAGGATCGGCAAAAATTGGAGTTAAAATATCCAAGTCATTGGGTGTGAAATACCGTAAATTTAATCTTGGTGTTTTTATATGAAATAACGGATTCATTTTTTCTATTAGTAAGTTACCAATAAGAATCCCTATACATCAATCATCGACTCAGTTTCTAATGCTTCTAAATTATTGAAATCTTTAGAAAAAAGGGCTGTTTCGTTACTAGGTGGTATTGAAGAACTAGATAAAATATTAATTTCTTCGATCGCTAAAACACGATTATATATTCGGCTGTTTCTGTATCGTAAGTATAGACAGATTGGCTTTGAGTAGCATTAGAATCGTGAATAAGCCCTCGATTATCTTGCCAGAGTTCAAAATCATTCAGATCGATCGAGCCATTATTATCTGCATCTCCAGTTAAAATAGTCTGAATTCCATCGCGATTACGATAAGTATTCCAAAGTATAAAGTCAGCAGCATCGGTACGATAATCGAGGTTAAAATCTGTCCTTTTAGTAATACCTACGTGAAGTTGGTTAATTCCAATTTGGACATTGTTAATATCTACACCCTCACGAATCAAATCTACGTTAGTACCACCTCGCTGTAGAAAAACTCTAATTTCATTAAAGAGAGCATAATCTGGGTTTTGATTTTGGGGAAACTGATTGACAAGCTCATTAGCAATATCATAGTCTCCAAGGGAATTATTACTCCACTGTTCGATATTCGTGCCAACTCCTGGCTCATTTCGCCAAATAACTAGATTAGTATATTCGGGATCTAAGTCGGCACCAGTCATGGTGTTATCGAAATAGGCATTTTTTTGCGCTGGAGTTATATTTTCGATATTTTCCACATTAGCAGTGAGTTGCAAGCGATCGCTATTGGCAGCATTCAGACTTACAAATCTACTCTCTGTTTCTAAAGAAAGATCGTGACCGAAATTAGGAAACCCTTCAAGATTGGGGTCTGTCTGCAACAAAGCTACTTGAACGTGATATTGCTCCCGCGAATTTTTAGCCACATCTGAAAAAGTTTGATAGCGTACTACCGCTACTTCATCAACTTTATTAATCCCAAACTGCTGCAATTGGGAAGGATGAGAACTTGCTGCATCGGGAATGCTATAACCAAAATTATTACTAAAAGACCCTCCCCCAAGAGCAATTTGGTTAGAAAGCCCAAAACCAAAGTCTCTATTATTAGGAGGTCTCAAGCCCGTTCCCGCACCGTTTATAGTCCAGTAGTCGGCTGTAGTTGAATTAAAACTACCATCTCTAAAGTCAGCAATCCTCTAATAGGAGTCTGGAGTTCGGAGTTTGAGAAAAACAATAATATACTGCTGACTAATACTAATACCAAAATCGGTATTTCAGCCCGACCATAATTCCTCAAATCTTTTGTTTGTAGTTTTTGAGAACCTACCCTCAAATATTAGAGCAATGACGAACTTTTTTTCCAGACAAAATATAACCGATCGCCGTACGGGCACAACACTACCTTTACTCGTGTATGGGCAAGGCACTGCCTTGCCCCTAGCTAATAAATGTACGGGCGGTTCGCAAACCGCCCCTATTCACTTCTCATCCGCCAACCTTCAATCTCCCTCTGACGAGAACGAGAGATTACTAAGCAATCGTCAGCTACATCTCTGGTAACTACTGAACCAGCAGCTACAGTAACATCTTCCCCCAAGGTAACAGGAGCGACCATAACGCTATTAGCCCCTGTTTTAGTGCGATCGCCAATGATAGTTTGATGTTTTCTGACACCGTCATAGTTAGCCGTAATTGTTCCCGCACCAACATTGACACAACCACCTAAAGTCGCATCCCCTAAATAAGACAAGTGAGCTACATTAGTTTGGTTGCCAATAGTAGTCTTTTTCAACTCGACAAAATTGCCAACTCGACAATTTTCTCCTACTACAGCTTGACCACGAAGATGGGCATAAGGTCCAATTCTGCTATTAGAGCTAACTTGAGAATCGCTGACTACAGAAAATTGTACAGTGACATTGTCACCGATTTGGCTATTTTCAATCAGACTACCAGGTCCAATTCGACTTCCTTCACCAATCTCTGTGTTTCCGCGTAAGTGAGTTTGCGGTTCGATAATTACATCTGGTTGTAATTTTACAGTTTCGTCAATAGTAATACTGTCGGGGTTAATCATAGTTACCCCTGCTTTCATCCAATTATTTTTAATACGTACTTGTAAAATATCGTAGGCTGTAGCTAATTGCTGGCGATCGTTAACTCCTGTAATTTCGAGGTAATCTTCTGCATCAACCGCCATAACAGGAGTAAGATAATCGACAACTTCAGTCAAATAGTATTCTTGTTGCTCGTTATTGGTAGAGAGTTTAGGCAGAATTGTAGCTAATTTTTGCCAATTAAAACAATAAATACCAGCATTAACACGATAATTTTGTTTTTGAGCAGGACTACAATCACGGTCTTCTACAATTTGATTGACGAGATTATCTCCAGCACAAAATACTCGCCCATACCCCTGGGGATTAGGTAAATGAGCAGTAAGAAGAGTAGCTGCATTTTGATTTTGCTGATGAGTTTGAACCAGTTTTTGTAGAGTTTCTGGGCGCAATAAAGGCGCATCGCCATTGACAACTAGTAAATCTCCAGAAAATCCATTTAAGCAGGGAAGTAATTTTCGAACAGCATGACCGGTTCCCAGTTGTTCTGTTTGCTCGACAAATTCTACATTGTTTCTATAATTTAATGCTTGTTTGATTTTTTCTCCCTGATAGCCCACAATGACTATCTGCCTTTCTGGGTTAAGTATCTGACAACTATCTAATACTCGTTCGACGAGCGATCGCCCTCCTAAAGCATGTAAAACTTTAGGCAAATCGGATTTCATGCGGGTTCCGCGCCCTGCTGCTAAAATTGCTACCGCTACCATGGTATTTGACGATTAGTATTAATAAATCCGATTTGGAGTATAGCTCGTCTCTGCGAGTCAGCGCAAAAAATATTTTTGTGATTTAGTCGATCGTGACTATTTAATGGTTTTTGAGTTAAATCTGAGCAATTCCTTGAAGTTGTTTTTTTTCTTCCGTAGCACGGATAAAAGCGGTAAATTGCTCGACTACTTCAGGATTTCGCCAACCTTTATTGGTTTCTTCGGCAATAATTTCTAGAGCCTGAGTAGGAGTATAGGCTTGCTTATGGGGTCTTTCGCTAGTTAAAGCCGTATAAATATCTAAAATTTGGAAAATTTGTGCTAGCTGAGGAATTCGATTTCCTGCCAAACCATCGGGATAACCGCTACCGTCCCACCGTTCGTGATGATGACGAATGATTGGTAGTACACCTTGACGATTATCTAGAGGCTGGCAGAGTTTTTCGCCGATAAGGACGTGCTGGCGAATTAATTCTCGTTCTTCATTAGTTAGCTCTCCTTTTTTGAGCAAAACAGCATCAGGAATAGCTACTTCGCCAATGTCGTGAACATGAGCAGCAAACACCAAATTGGCGATCGCTTGGGGCGAGATTTTTAAATATTCACCGAAAGAACGGGCTAAACTCGCAACTCTAGTAGAAGAACTACCACTATCAGAGGAACGACTTTCCATTACTTTGGCGATATCGACGAGTACTTGTTCTACTCCCTCTTTGAGACGCTTTTGCTCGATTAAAGATTTAACCCTAGTTGACAACTGAAAACGATCGAAAGGTTTTGTTAAAAAATCGTCTCCGTCAACTTCTCTTACTTTCCGACGATATTCTCTATTGTCGGCTACAGCAGCTAAGATAATCGGAATTTGACTGGTTCTATAATCTTGCTTGAGTAATTTACATATTTCAAAACCATCTACTTCTGAAAGCACCACATCCAGTAAAACTAAATCTGGCTTGTGATTGACAACCCACTCGAAAACAGAGGAGTCTCCGCCAACTTCTTTTACTTCGTAACCCTCAAACAAGAGTAAATCTCTTGCTGGCATACGACTATAAGGGCGATCGTCAACAATTAATATTTTAGCGGGAGCTTGATTTCGTTTATTTATCACTGGAGAATTTAGTTCAGTCGATGGAGATAACCCAAACACTTGATTCATCATTTTTAAAGTTACTAAAGACTTGGAGTATATTTAATACTTAAACGCATGGTCTTTCAGTTTCGTAGGAGAAGATTATATATTTCTAAATCCAAGTTAAACTTGGAGCGATCGATCGACTAACAAAATTTATATATTTGGGTTTGATAGTCTTATTTATATTATTATGAACATTTTTTTTGGGTTTGAAATCAGCTTTTTTACGGACATATAACTAATATTTTTGACATCTACGACTAATCGAGAAAAAATATTTAGATATATTTACCGATCTGTATTAATAACAGCAAGCTTGACCGTACAATAACTTAGTTCACTGTGAACTTTGATTAATTTAGCTGTAATCAGTATATATCTTCATTTAGGAGTAACACCAGATATCATACAATTTAAAGGGGATGTCCACCGTTTTTTCCAATGGCTAGTAGGTTCTAAGGGACTATTGTGTTGTTCTACTTCCCGTTTCTGTCGAATACTTTCAGCAGTATCTTGTAATTCAGGATCGCGGTAAGGAATAGCAGCACGAGTCTGGAGATGTTCTCGTTCTTGAGGAGATAGAGCAGGTAAATTATCATCAAAAAAACTAGCTACTGTTCCTGGAGATTTTCTCCCGACTCCTGGGGTAGAACCAATATGTAAACCAGCTAAAGATAAAGCTGTTCTTACCGCTGCCGAACTAGAATAAGTCACAATTCTACCTGTAGGTTGAAGGCATTTAGTTACTAATCCTAGAAATTCTACTGTCCATAGTTGGGGACATTTGGGGGGCGAAAAAGGATCGAGAAAAATAGCATCCGCTTGCCAGTCCATTTGGTAAATGTGCTGAATGGTTTTTCTAGCATCGTTAATTAATAAAGATGCGTCTAAATAATTGGTTTGGAGGTGTTTGTTAGTTGCCAGTTGAGTAAGTAGTTGAGGAATAGGCATTGGCCATTGGGCTAATAAATTGTGTTTTGTGGCTTGAAGGGGGACTGTAGAATCTATTTCTAGGGCAATTAATTCAACCCTGCACTGAGGATTAACCGACCAAATACCCGCTAAGGCAGATGCGCTATTGTAGCCCAAACCATAACAAATATCTAGTAACCGCAAGCTGCGAGAATTTTTGGGGTCGTATAAACGAGCTTTATCTTTCAGTAAAGAAGGTTCTAAAAATTTCTTTTCTGCTTCTTGTCTGGCACCATAGTGAGAATGAAAAGCCTCATCAAATTCTGGAGAAAAAAAAGTATAAGAGCCATCTTGAGTAATTTGAGGTATCAATTGTGCCACGGTATTAACTAAAATTGGAGATTTTGTGGAAGTCTTCTGGGGTATTACAATTAAAAAGTACTTGTCGATCGCGAACTGGTAATTCTTGAACTGTATGATTAGCTAACCAAGATTGAAAAGATGTACCACCCCCTTCAAGGTAAGTTTTTAGTGCAGATAGACAACTGCGACGATAGAAACCACATAAAGGCTCCCAACCTTTGCTAGAACTTGGTAAAAGAGCGATCGCACTCTTAGGGACGGTAGGTAAATATTGACACCATTGCTTAACTACCGATGCCGTTAGCAGGGGTAAATCGCACGCTAGCAATAAAATCCATTCTTGTTTGACATGGGCTAAACCTACGGCAAAGCCACTAAGAGGCCCTCGCCCGATTACTTTTTCGGGAATTAGCTGACAATTAGGCGGTAATATACTTTGATATTTGGCAATCCAAGGAGTTACCACATAAACTTGGGTTGCACATTCTCGTGCCAGGGTGCAAATTTGATAAAGCAGGGGTCGATCGCCTATCTTAAGTAGTGCTTTATCTTGTCCCATCCGCGAACTTTTTCCTCCAGCTAAAACAATGGCTGCAATTTCAGTCATTAGGCACCTGCGAACTTCTGCTGCTCGCCCGTAACGTTATCAGTCAATTGATTACTAATGAATAAGGATAATTCAGACTCGGAAAAAAAAGCTCGGCAATTACAACTCGGAATTTATTATTTGCCAATTGTGGGGATAATTCCCTCTCTTTGGACTTTGTCCCGCAATCGAGGCGATCGCCAACACCAAAAAGCCAGTCGTTTATCTATCAAATTAACTATGATTTGGTTATGCTCTTATAGTTTATTATTTATAGGCTCCCACCAAACTTCAGAATTACTTAACTTAAGATTACTTTACACTAATGCTTTAGTCACTACGGGTTATTTTCTAATTTGTTTGGTTTTAATCCTCCGTCTGAGAAAAGACAAATAATTCATTTAATCTTGTTGAAATAAGCATCCATTACGTCTCGTACCATGGGAGCAGCCACCGAACTACCGCCACCACCAGAGTGTTCAGCAAAAGCAACCACTACAATTTCGGGATTTTCGTAGGGAGCAAAAGCCCCAAACCAGGTATGGGGTTCGCCAGGAGGAGCTTCGGCTGTTCCACTTTTACCTGCGGATGGAGGCAATTGGGCTATGTTTAATCTCCCTCCCGTTCCTCCAGCTACTACTGCTCTCAATCCCTTTTTTAAAGTGCTTATGGTAGTGGGTTTAAGATTTAAACTAACTCTTGCTTGCTTATAGCGATCGCTTTCTGTACTTAATAAGTGAGGTTTGACGATGTAGCCATCATTGGCAATAGCAGAAAACATTACAGCTACCTGAAGAGGTGTAGCTAAGGTAAACCCCTGACCGATAGACATATTGACTGTATCCCCAGTAGTCCAACCCCAATTGTTAAATCGCTCGCGTTTCCAAGTATCATCGGCAATTAAGCCAGCCGTTTCTCCTGTTAACTTAATACCTGTTTTCTGTCCAAAACCATAATTACGCGCCCATTTAATTAAGGCTTTTCCCCCTACCCCCCTACCAATTTGACCATAAAAAGTGTTACTACTCCAAGCTAATGCACCCACATACCCCATGCGACCAAAACCTTTTTTGTTCCACTCTCTAAATAGAGTTCCATTGACATTGATAGCAGGATAAGTACCCAAAATAGTATTGGGAGGATATTTACCCGATTCCAATCCTGCTGTTGCTGTAACCACTTTAAAAGTAGATGCAGGAGGAAAACCCCGTAAAGCCAGATTGAGAAAGGGATTTCCCTGAGCTTGTAATTGTTTCCATGTTTCAGGGGTAATGCGATCGGAAAAAATATTGGGATCGAAACTAGGATAACTCGCCAGGGCTAAAACTGCTCCATTGCTTGGGTTGAGAACGACAATTGCCCCTTTTCTGTTCCCTAAAGCTTTTTCGGCTGCTTTTTGGACTTCAATGTCGATAGTTAAGTTAAGGTTTTCTCCTATTTTAGCTGGACTTTCTCCTAAAAATCGGCGTACTCTTCCACTACCATCTACTTCTAGCTTCAAGCCACCCCATTTTCCCCGTAATTGTTGCTCGAAGTTGGCTTCTACCCCCATTTTGCCAATTACGTCTCCCAGGCGATAACCATCTTGCTTTTTTTGAGAGAGTTCTTCTTGACTAATTTCTCTGGTATAACCCAGAATATGAGCAGCTAATCGACTGTGAGGATAGTGACGTACTTTGCCAATATCTACTTCTACCCACTTCAATTCATGGCGATATTCTTCGATCGCCGTAATTTGAGCAGAGGTAAGATTGTTGGCAATGGGAATTAACGTTGAATAACTAAATCCTGCTTGTTCGACTCGCTCTTGAATCTTTTCTGCTGGTATTTCTAATATAGTAGCTAAAATAGACCTAATTTCCGTCCAGTCTTTTTGTTTTTGGGCTTTTGGCCATAAATATGCCGAGTAAGATAAGCGATTAGTAGCCAAGATTCTGCCCTTACGGTCAAATATATTACCTCTAACTGGTGGCTTGGGTACAATACGGGTCCGATTATTGTGAGCTTTTGCCAGATTAGTCTTTCCTTGTTCTAGCTGTAGGTAAGCCAAACGCCAACCAATTCCACCAAATAATAAAGAGCTGACTACCAACATCATAAATACAGACTGAAACTGTTGCCCTACAGTCCGACTGTTATCTTGATGTTTAGCTTTAGAGAGAGAACCGATAGTAGCCATAATGAAGTTTTATTTTAGCGATTAAGAAAGAACGATTGGGTAGTAAGCCAGTTAGAAGTTTAATTTTACTTAATATTTTTGGTAGCTGTGTGAAAACAGTGCGATTTGCTTTTAGGAAATAAAAAACCTCCTATATGTCTTGTTGTTTTTACTGTTAACTTTAGTATCTAAAGCCAATTTCGATCCCGATCGATTGATTCAGTCAATTTACATAGTTTAATTATAATGCTTGCGTAAATTCATTGAAAAAACTTACGTAATTATTATGAATATTTTTTCTAAATACGGGAGATGACATTAAGAATGACAAACTTTAAAATAAAGTGATTCAGCTATAATATTTGTCCGATAGAATCATTGTAAATATGTTTGATTTTATTGTAGTTTTTATTCTCAGCCTTGTTTTTATATTTATTTTAATGCAATTAATAGACCGCATTTTTTCTATGAGTAAAAAAATAAAATCTGCATTGTTATCTTCGATGTTTATTAGTTTTTCTTTATGTCTATCTTTTTTGTTATCAATAATCGTTTTTTATTTAGCCCTTAATTTTTTAATTAAAATACCTATTTATTTAGGAATAAAAACAGAAGCTCGAAATTTTGATACTTTAATTTCTCAAACGGATTGTCTGCTCTTAACAAATGCTATTCGAGAAACAGAAGATCGAATAGGAGAAAAAGAAAACCATCGTTACTTGGAAGAAGTAGCTCATTTATTTACCATTAAGCTCGAATATCAAAAAGCAGCCCAAAAATTAAAAGAACAAGTAAAGATATATCATAATTTAGAATTATCACCAGAGGCACAAAAATATACTCATCAAATTGGTACAAAGTTTCAAGAACAATCAGAGCTATTTCTCCAAAGAAATGCTATTACAACCAATAAAGAAGGAGTTAAAAAAGTCTATAAATTATTAGAAAAAATGGATAAAATTGACCGAGAAAGATTACGATTGATAGAGCGAGTTAAGCAACAATGTAATAATACTGCTTAATCGAGCAAGAGTTTAATTCAGATAAAGAATATGCAACAGATTGACTGGCTAATTGTTTTGCTGTATTTTATTTTGACGATGGGGTTAGGACTGTATTTATCTCGTCGGGCAGCTAAAAGTTTAGTCGATTTTTTTGTTTCTGGTCGATCGCTCCCCTGGTGGCTGGCAGGGACTAGTATGGCAGCTACAACCTTTTCCATCGATACTCCTCTTTATATCTGTGGTGTAGTTGCAACTAGAGGGATTGCCGGAAATTGGGAGTGGTGGAGTTTCGGTATTTCCCATATTATCTTAATTTATATTTTTGCTCGGCTGTGGCGTAGATCGGAAGTTGTTACCGATGCCGAGTTGACCGAAATTCGTTACGGAGGAAAAACCGCAGCTATTTTAAGAGGGACTAAAGCTTTTCTGTTTGCTGTTCCTATTAATTGTGTTGGTATTGGTTACGCCATGCTGGCAATGGTTAAAGTAGTTGATGCTTTAGGATTATGGCAGAGTTTGGGTTTTTCCCCAGGAGAAAACGGAAAAATTTGGAGTGTAATCGGTGTTAGCCTGTTTGTGCTTTTATATTCTGGCTTTTCTGGCTTATGGGGTGTAGTTTCTACCGATTTTTTTCAATTTTTCTTAGCTTTATTCGGTGCGATCGTGGTAGCTATAGTAGCAGTGAATCATGTTGGGGGTATTCACGAATTAATTCCTCAAGTTCAACAAGTAAACGATATTGATGTCTTATCTTTCTTTCCTTTGACTCTCAATAATGGTGGACTGAGTTGGAGTGATACAGCAGGAATTACCGCTACTACCTTTTCTGCTTACCTATTTATTCAATGGTGGTCATTTCGTCGTAGTGATGGTGGAGGAGAATTTGTACAACGGCTAGCAGCAGCTAAAAACGAAGCCGAAGCGGAGAAATCTGCTTGGTTTTTCAATATTCTGCACTATATTGTGCGGACATGGCCCTGGATTTTGGTTGCTTTGGTGGCAATGGTTATTTATCCAGATTTGAGCGATCGAGAGTTAGGCTATCCTAAACTAATGTTAGATTTTTTGCCCCCTGTACTTTTGGGGTTAGTGGTTGCTTCTCTCATTGCTGCTTTTATGAGTACCGTCTCTACTTCCATTAACTGGGGTGCATCCTATTTAACTAATGATTTGTATCGACGCTTTATTAAACCCGATGCTAGCCAATCACAATTAGTCTTTATGGGTAGATTAGCCTCTGTTTTAGTAACAGTATTAGGGGCAATAGCTGCTTTTTATTCTACCGATATTACTACAGTTTTCCGTTTAGTAATTGCGATCGGTACTGGCCCTGGTTTAGTTTTAATCTTACGTTGGTTTTGGTGGCGTATCAATGCAGCAGCAGAATTAGCAGCAATGGTAGGTGGTTTTCTCATTGGCTTAATTACTAGCATTAATCCCGAAGTCAATAATATTTTTCCCGATTTTGGCTCTAGATTACTGTTTATTTCTTTAATTACTGCTGCTATTTGGTTAACAGTAATGTTTCTTACTCCACCAGAAGACGATGCTATTTTAGATGAATTTTATCGTCGAGTGCGCCCAGGCGGAATAGGTTGGCAGCGTCAAAGACAACGAACTGGGATTTCTCCTGCAATGGATTTAAGCAGAGAGTTAATCAAAGTAGTAGCTGCTACTCTATTGTTATTTGGTTCGATGTTGGCTATTGGTGGGTTTTTGTTGTTACAGCCTCTAACTGGCTGGATTTGTCTAGTTATTGCTGTGTTTGGAGGATTTTGGTTGCGTCAATTGAATAAAAAGAAAATATTACCTATGCCCAGACCTGGGTTAGATGATTTTGATTCTTCAGAGTTCTAGATTGAGGCGTTGCTGGAGTAAAAATTGATTTGTCTACTCAGCAACGCCAAAATCAAAATATTAAACTACTAGCTAGGCAGGAATAAAGTTCAAAGGAGAAGTCACATCAACACCTTCTACTATAGCTATTAAATCACTAGCAAAAGAAATATTAGTATTTACTCCATCAAACTCTACTGTATAACTAGATAGAGAGCCTACAATCTGAATTCGATCTTGAACATCATCGATATCAAAGTCTACAATCCGAGCAAAATCATCATCGCCTTGACCATGATAGTAAACTCTGCCGACATCTTCTGCGACTATCTCTTCATCGATAAGAACGTCTTTTCTTTCACCAAGAATGAAAATATCCTCTTTATTCAGGTTATTACTAATTAGTTCATCTATTTCGCCTTTACCCTGGGCGGTAAAATCAGTACCATTGAGTAGGTTTTTACCTCCTCCACCAAGAAGTGTATCATTGCCTACTCCACCAAGAAGTGTATCATTGCCTGCTCCACCAAGAAGTGAATCATTACCGTCATTACCTTCAACGGAGTCCCGGCCTTCTCCTCCACCTACAGTATCATCGCCTTTGCCACCAAGAACTGTGTCATCGTTATCTCCTCCAAAAACTCGATCGTTACCAGCGTTCCCTTCAACGTAGTCCCAGCCTTTTCCTCCACCTACAGTATCATCGCCTTTGCCACCAAGAACTGTGTCATAGTCATCTCCTCCAAAAACTCGATCGTTACCAGCGTTCCCTTCAACGTAATCCCAGCCGTCTCCTCCATCAAGAGAGTCATTACCACCTCTGCCAAAGAGTTGGTCACTGAAAGCACCCCCATCGAGGAAATCATCCCCATTACCGCCATCAAGAGTGTCATAGCCCTCTCCACCAGAAATGTTATCAGTACCATCTCCTCCTACTAAAAAGTCATTGTTTCTGTCTCCTCCCAGAAAGTCATCGCCCTCTCCACCAAAGACTCGATCGTTGCCATCATTACCAAAAAGGAAATCATTATCTTCTCCGCCATCGAGAGTATCATTATCTTCTCCGCCATTAATAAGGTCATTACCATCTTCGCCAAAGACTCGATCGTTACCATCATCTCCATTGACAAAGTCATTACCATCTCCACCACTGAGAGCGTCATTACCATCTCCACCATTGAGAATATCAACACCATCTCCGCTACTGAGAGCATCATTACCATCTCCGCCATTGAGAAGGTCATCTCCATTCTCTCCTTTGAGACTGTCAATGCCGTCTCCACCATTCAGAACATCACGATTATTTCCGCCACTGAGAGTATCATTACCATCTCCGCCATTGAGAAAGTCAAGACCATCTCCCCCACTGAGAGCATCATTACCATCGCTTCCAGCAAGAGTATCATCACCATTTTCTCCATTGACAGTATCGTCATTATTTCCTCCGCTTATACTGTCATTCCCATTTCCTCCATCGAGACTATCATTATCTTTGCCTCCCAAAATAGTATCCTGACCGCTTCCACCATCAATAGTATCGTCTCCACTCAGTCCTTCAATTGAGTCATCTCCTGCCAATCCTCGAATTAAATCATTTCCAATTTCTGGATCGGCATCTGGAGTTAAATCTTTTTCAGTACCTACTAAAATATCGCCGTCAATTGTTCCGAGAATTACGTCCATGATTAAAATCTCCAAAAGGTTAACTAAAGTATGAGAATGCAGCCAAGATTTTCATCGAGACTGTTTTACATAAAATCAAAATCAGAGCTTGCACCCGGTTCTAAATTGAGCCCTAAAATTAGCTCAAAATATCCAAAAAAAGAAGCGGAAATTAATTGTCAAAGCCTCAATTATTTGGTCTTTTATAACTAGTGCAAAATTTTATTGTTTGAGACATTTCAATATATGAGATGTTTTCCAATATTGGTGTTATATAAATCACCTCAAAACATCTAAAAATGTATGCACCAAAATATTTAAATGACAAAATATACTCAAATCCTCATCAATAAAGGCAATCGTAAATCTTGAAAAAAAAATTAAAATAATTACTATAAAAAATGGAGGAATTAAATACTCTGTCGGACAAGAAAAAACAGCTATGAAAATTAATAAATAATTAAATTTATATGGGATAGTACAGGAAATTTCCTCTTAAAGAAAGACGAATATCAATTATTTTTTGTAAAGCATTTAAAAAAAATATAGTGGTTTTCGTATTTTTGAGGTAATAAGCTAGACTGAGTTAACTATTTTCTGGTCTGTTTATTGCTTTTTTTCTCCATAAAATTAATAATCGATCGATTGAAATTAGAGAATTTTGCGAAAACTTAAGGAGTTGTTCTGGATATATCGCAAATTTAGCGTTATTTTATCTATTAAGTTATGGTTTAAGCTCGATCGCACTTTACTAGAATTGGGTATGAATACAGAAATCCCTCTTGGCTCAGTTATTCAAGGTTCTTTAACTAAAGGATTAGAAGTAAGATTGCATCCCGATATCTCTGTCGAAGATATGCGAGTGGGCAAATTTCTAGTCATACAAGGTGTAAGATCGCGCTTTTTTTGTCTGCTCACTGATGTTTCTCTGGGTGCTGCTAGTGAACGAATTTTAGCTAACCCGCCAGCTATAGAAGATACTTTTTTGCGAGATGTTTTGGCAGGAAGCGGTACTTATGGCACGATCGAACTTGCGCCGATGTTGATGTTTACCCCCACAGCTACAAACAAAGACCAATCTAGTTTACCTATCAAGAGTAACAAGAGCAAAATGGCTTCCTTTGAGGCACAAACCACCATTGATGCCCAATTATTGCCTGTTAAGACTATACCTGCCCATTTTAGTCAGGTTTACGAGGCTAGCGAACAGGATTTTCGCAATGTCTTTGGTTGGGAAGACGACCCCCATCGCCGTAACTTTTCTATCGGTCAACCTTTGGATATGGATGTACCCGTGTGTATCGATCTCGATCGCTTTGTAGAAAGGAGTAATGGTATCTTTGGTAAATCGGGTACGGGTAAATCTTTTCTGACTCGCCTGTTACTCTCTGGGGTTATCCGCAAGGGCGCAGCCGTTAATTTGATGTTTGATATGCACTCGGAATACGGTTGGGAAGCGATGAAAGAGGGTAAACAGGTAAGTACTGTTAAAGGTTTACGGCAATTATTCCCAGGACTGGTAGAAATTTATACCCTCGATCCCGAATCTACCAAACGTCGTGGCGTAAGAGATGCTCAAGAATTGTATCTTAGCTACGATCAAATTGAAATTGAAGACTTAAAACTAGTAGCGAAAGAATTGGGTCTTTCTGATGCAGCGCTCGACAATGCCGTTATCCTCAGCAACGAATACGGTAGATCTTGGATCGTACGACTGCTAAATATGACCAACGAAGATATTAAACTTTTCTGCGAAGAAAAACAAGGACATCCAGGTTCGTTAATGGCATTGCAACGCAAACTAATGCGTTTTGATAGTCTTAAATATATTAGGTCTGCTTGTCCTCACAATTATATCGAGCGCCTGATTGAATCTCTGGATGCGGGGAAGAATATTATTATCGAATTTGGTTCTCAGTCCAATATGCTTTCGTATATGCTGGCGACTAATATGATTACCAGACGCATTCATGCTTGTTATGTTAAGAAAGCGGACAAGTTTTTACAGTCAAAAAATCCCCTCGATCGCCCCAGGCAATTAGTAATTACCATAGAAGAAGCTCATCGTTTTTTAGATTCGGCGATCGTCCATCAAACTATCTTCGGTACGATCGCACGGGAGATGCGGAAGTATTTTGTTACCCTGCTAGTAGTGGATCAGCGTCCTTCGGGTATCGATAATGAGGTGATGTCTCAAATTGGTACTCGCATTACCTGTTTGCTGAACGACGAAAAAGATATCGACGCTATTTTTACTGGTGTTTCTGGGGCAAATGGCTTGCGGTCGGTTTTAGCTAAGTTAGACTCTAAACAACAGGCTTTAGTGTTGGGTCATGCCGTGCCTATGCCTGTAGTCGTGCGTACTCGCCCTTACGATCGAGAATTTTATGCAGAAATTGGCGATCCTGACTGGGCAGAAATTGGCGATCGAGAGTTATTTGCTACTGCCGAAACCGCTAAAGCAGATTTAGGTTTTTAGTAATATATTTGGAGAAAATTTTTCTTAGTAGAGATTACTTATTTTTACTGTTTCCAGTTATAACTGTTGTTGCTATCATCGTACAGAAAAAGTTAGCAACATGATTACTCTTGAAAAATAGTATTGCCTACAAATATTTAGGAATTGCTACTGCAATACTAGTAACAGGTCAGTTATGTCTGGGTTTTTTGCAAAGCCATTGGCATTATTCTTATCAGTTAAAGAGCTTAGAACAAAGAGTACAGAATCAAGCAGATTTTTTGAGTGCTGTCAGCACGGAATACCTACTCAATTTAGATCTTCTCAATCTAGAAAACTTAATACGACAAACTAGTAAAGATGTCGATATTGTCTATAGTGTCATTATCGATCGTGAAGGAAAAGTTTTAACTCATTTTTTCAATAAGCAGCATCCTCTAATTGCCCAAAAAATAAATAATTATAATTTAGATAAAAACACTATCGATTTTATTAAGATAGTCGATCGAGATGCAGCAATATATCGAATCGATAGAACCATTACTTCTCAAAAAAGATTACTGGGAGAAATTTGGTTGGGATATTCCCGTCGAAATATTCGATTAGAATATTATCAAGTAGCCACAATTTATTTTGCTAATGCTATTGTCACGAGTCTTTTATTAGCAAGTATCATTATTATTTTCTTTAAAAAACAAGTCGGCGATACTTTAGGAAAGCTGACTATACTCGTTCAAGAAATAGCCAATCAAAAAATATACGAACGAGCCGATATCATTCCTGAAAATAAGAACACAGACTTGCTAGAAAATTTTTTCAAACAAATGGCAATTCAATTAAAAGATACCATCGAAAACTTACATAAAAACAATGAAAAACTAGTTATTGCCAATGCTAAACTGGCTCGTGCGACTCGTTTAAAAGATGAATTTTTAGCTAGTATAAGTCATGAATTACGAACTCCTCTTAATGCTATTTTAGGTCTATCGGACGTTTTACGTGACGAAGTTTACGGTACTTTAACAGAAAAGCAATTACAATCGCTAACCACCATACATAGCAGTGGCAAGCATTTACTATCCTTAATTAATGATATTCTGGATTTATCTAAGATTGAATCAGGAAAAGAACAGCTTAATTTATGTTGTGTTGAATTATCTTATCTGTGTGATGCTAGTTTAGAGCTTATTAAAGAACAAGCAAGCGAAAAAAATATTCAACTCGACTCTCGAATAGAAACAGGATTGGGTTGTGTTGAATTAGACGAAAGAAGAATCAAACAAGTATTAATTAACCTACTTAATAACGCTGTTAAATTTACTCCCGATGGAGGAAAAGTTACTCTAGAAGTTTGGGGCGAACCACAAGAAGAACAAATTATTTTCCGCGTTACCGATACGGGTATTGGCATTAACCCAGAAAACATGGATAAGCTATTTGAATCTTTTGTTCAAATTGAAAGTAGATTATCTCGTCGTCATAAAGGAAGTGGTTTGGGCTTAGCTCTGGTTAAAAATATTATAGAGTTACACGGAGGCAGTATATCTGTAACAAGCGAAGTCAAAAAAGGTAGTCAGTTTACAGTTATTATTCCTTGGAAAAAAGCTACAAACTCTAACTCGGAGTCTATTTCTGTTTCTAATTCCCAGTTATCGATTAATCATGCTCGCTCGTTGATTTTTGTAGCAAAAGATAATGATAGCAATAGCTCGATCGAATCGGATTACCTGAAAAATGAAGGATATAAATTAATTTTTGCTCAAAATGGTTTTGAAGCAATTAATATTGCTAAAAAACAAAAAAACAGTTTAATTATTATAGATATTCAAATACCACAAATAGACGGATTAGAAATAGTTCGTCGAATTCGAGCAGAGCGAGAGATAGCTAATATTCCCATCATTACTCTAACAAGCTTAATTATGCCAGGCGATCGAGAAAAATATTTAGCTGCGGGAGTAAATGAATATATGACTAAACCTATTAATCTTAAAAAACTTGTCGGCAATATCGAAAAACAAATGACGATTTGATTGCCAACAAAATCCATATAGATGGTTCTAGCTCATGGAAAAGCGCAAATTGATATTGGTTGTAGACGATTGCATTCATAATTTTGAGGTTATTGAGGCTTTATTATTTCAAGATAATTACAATTTAAAATATGCTGCTGATGGTTTACAAGCCTTACAATTATTAACCGAAATTCAACCAGATTTAATATTGCTAGATGTAACGATGCCTTTTTTGGATGGTATAGAAGTATGTAGGCGAATTAAATCAAATCCCGACACTTGCTATATTCCTATTGTTATAACTACTGCACTCAATTCTAAAGAAGATATGGCTCGTTCTTTAGATGCTGGTGCTAATGATTTTATTAGTAAACCAATTAATGGTTTAGAATTAAGAGCCAGAGTAAAATCTATGCTGAGAATTAAACAGCAGTACGATAACCTCAAAGAAACTTTGCAATTGAGGGAAGATATGTCTTCCATGATCGTTCACGATCTACGCACTCCTATTAATAATATTGCTTTAGCCTGTGAAATGCTTTTATATAGCGAGCTTGAAGAAAAACAAAGGAATAAAGTCGAAAAAATTTCTTACGCTTGGCAAAGGTTATCTTCTTTAATAGATGACTTATTAATTATGGCAAAAATGGAATCGGGAAAACTAACTTTAAACAAAACTTCTGTAGATATAAATGATTTAGTAAAACAAGTTGTTGCCGATTTTACTCAATTTGCCAGCCACAATAATATTAAGTTGATCGCACAATTATCTAAAATAAATAAAAACCTATTAGTTGATGTTAATTTATTTCGTCGTCTGCTAGAAAATTTGCTTTCAAATGCTATTAAATTTTCTCCTTCCCATAGTCAAGTTACTATTAAAGTCGATCGTCTTAATGGACCAGAAGCAGATATTCAAATCCAAGTTATCGATTATGGTTTAGGAGTAGAAGACGAATTGAAGCAAAGCATATTTAATAAATACAAAACTGGAAATAATATCAATAATAATATTCATCAAATTGGTTTGGGTCTAGCTTTCTGTAAAATGGTCGTTGATGCTCATCAAGGCAAAATATTTGTTGAAGATAATCAACCTAAAGGTTCTATTTTTACAGTTCAAATCTAACTATAGACACCGCCTATACAATTACTTTACAAAATCCCCTAAAATTCCGATACATATTTATCATTTTGCTACAAAAAAGATTCAGGATTAAATTTAAGACAAAAAACCCCATATTGTATATGAAGAAATCATATATCTCTGGCATTAATTAAAAAAAATGGGGACTTTGAGGACAAGTAAAAATATTTCCAAGGGCAACCAAACCTTGTTTAAGGTTGAAATCCTGCTAACTCTTACTAATTTGCTTCAATTATCGTCTAGTCAAAGTCCCAAAAATTTCTGGCTCATTTTAATTCTGGTACTCGCTTCATTCCTTAGCTATTCCTTAAAAGTTTTAGCACAAATTACCCCAGATAATACTCTACCTAATAATTCGATCGCTACACCCGATGGAAATATCATCGAAATAACTGGAGGTACTACCAGAGGTACTAATCGGCTTTTTTTGAACCATGCTTAAAAAACTATACAATTGTAATAGCTAAGTCGTGAAAAAAAAACAAAGCGAACAATAGTTGTTCAAAAAGTTATTAAAGTCTCTGTTATGGAGGCATAGCTATGAAAGTTTCTTTGTCTACTCAAATTTTAGTTGGATTTGCTATTACTCTAGGTGCGATCGCTACTCTGAGTAAGCCTAGTTACGCTCAAAGTAAATTTTTCTGCGATAACGAGCAACTAGTAACTATTGTTCGTACACGAAGAGGAGAGATTCCTATAATTCGCTGGCTTAGTCAATCTTTTCCTCCTCCGTGGACTGCTGTTGAACGATGTAAGCAAGTATCTGCTAGATTTGAACAGTTTAATAACAATGGAACTTTGAAATATATTAAAGCTGCACACATGAACAATCAACCTGTATTGTGTGTTGCTGGTTACAAGGGAGGAGCTTGTTTACCCAATGGACTGTTAGTAACTTTTAAATCTGGCACCGATCCTAATCTTACTCTCAAAAGATTGCTAGATCGTCGTGCTTGGGCTACTGGTCAAACAATAAATCTCAGTGGTGGAAAAAGCGATCGCGAATTTATTTTTGAAGTCAATGGTGAAACATATTTTGACATGGAAAGCTGGTTGGAGCAATAAAAATAATTGCGCCAGGATTGCAGCAGCAATAATTGCTATGACAATTGTAGTAATAGTGCCTCAAATGGCTATTTGTCTTTCTCCTGTAGAAGTCAACCGAAAGGCAAAGGAAATTGCGGTGCGTATTGAAGGGAGCGATCGCGGTTCGGGAGCAATTATTTCTCGTCAGGGCAATACTTATCTGGTTCTGACGAACTGGCATGTAGTCGAACAACCAGGTAACTACACAATTCAAACTTTCGATGGTCAATCCCACTCTGTAATTAAAAAGCAGCAGCTAATAGGAGCAGATTTAGCCATTGTCTATTTTAGCAGTAGCGATCGCTATTCGGTTGCCCAGCGAGGAGATTCTCAATATTTAATAGAAGGGCAAAACGTCTATTTTGCTGGTTATCCTGCCTTGGTAGGAAGTCCGACTTATCGTTTTTATGCGGGCAATCTTATTGGTTTCCTTTCACCCCCCAATCAAGATGGTTACGAACTAATATATAGTGGTGAAGCCATTTCAGGCATGAGTGGTAGTCCCGTCTTTGATGAAAATGCTGCTTTGATTGGTATTTACGGACAAACAGAATTAGAACCCCGTACCGGTTCGCCTTCTTTATACGGTATTCCCATTGATACAGTAGAAAAACTATCCCGCAGAATAGGAATTGATTTAGGAGAATCTGTAGCTGTTTCTCCTCAACCCACACCCCAACCTTCAACTGAATTTAAACCTTCCTCCAATCTTCCTTTATCTTCCTCGGAATCTTCACAACCAATTGCTTTTGTTGGTATACCTCGTTTAGTTGATTCTACTACCACTCAAAAAAAAACCAGGATCCAAAGTACCTATTATTTCACCATTGATGTTCCTGACAATGCAGGAATATCCCTCAAACAAATTCAGTTTACCCAAACTAGTGGTGTTGACTTTTTAGGAGAAGATATTCATAAAACTACGGGATTTGAAGGAACGAGAAAAAATCGAGGCTCAGAATTTCCCGTCTCTTTAGTCGAAAATAATAAAGATACTCGCACCATGATAGTAAGCTTAGAGCAACCAATCCCCCCAGGTAAAACCATTACTATTGCCCTTCGTACTTACCGAACTCCCGCTGATAGTGGCGTCTATCAATTACGAGTTACAGGTTTTCCTGATGGAGAAAATGCCAGAGATGCGTCTTTAGGAGTTGCCCGTTTTCATTTTTATTCTCGTTGGTAAGTACATAAGTCTCGTAGGTTGGGTTGAAGCATGAAACCCAACAATAATTGGGGTTTACGCATTCGTCACAAGTTAAGGCAGAATATATTTTGTCAAGGTATTGTTAATTAATCTTTACTAACGCTTCAATCTCTTGTTGTGATTGGCATTGACGATTTACCCCCTTTTAGGGCAGATGATTGAATGATTTGTCTTTAGGGAGCCAGTATCTAGCGATCGCCTTATCA
>JASJDJ010000167.1 GCA_030065635.1 Xenococcaceae cyanobacterium MO_188.B32 | reverse complement strand
TTTTCTGACGCAGAGTGTCAGGAACGTTTTTCTCGGGAAATATTTTGACCCCCAAAAATTCGGATTTCGACAGCCTAGCGTTACTCCGCCCTTCGGGTTCGTACCGTTCTTGCTCCGTCCTATACGAGTCGCGAGACCTCAGCCTAATCGCGGTGCGCTTTGCAAAGCGTCGGGGAACCATGCCCGGTAAGACATTATATTCATAACCTACAAGCAACTAAAAAATTTGACTCTTAGTCAATAAAGTTTACAAAATTTTTAAATCTGGGCGGAGGCAAAACGCTTCCGCTATATTTTTGGTTATACCTATAAATAAATGAATTAAAATGTTACCTGTTATTTACTCTCCAGATTTTCTTTTACACGATACAGGTCGCTTTCATCCCGAAAAACCCGAGCGTCTGACAGCTATAGTTGAAGGATTAAAGCAGATTTCTTGGTCGGAGCGAATCGATTGGCAATTACCTACGCCTATTAACAAAAGAGAGGTATTATCTTTTGTCAAGCAAATTCATACCACCGAGTATATTCAACGAGTACGGCATATTGCCGATAGTGGAGGTGGTTATTTAGATGGAGAGACTCCTGTATCACCTCAAAGTTATGAGATTGCGTTACTTGCTGTCAGTGCTTGGTTAGATGGAATAGATAAAGTTATTAGTACTAATAACCCTGCTTTTGTGTTAGCCCGTCCTCCCGGACATCATGCAACTAGAACTAGCGGAATGGGATTTTGTTTATTTTCTAATGCTGCGATCGCTGCTAATTATGCCTTACAAAGACCGGGAATTCAACGAGTAGCTATTGTCGATTGGGATGTTCATCATGGCAATGGAACAGAAGCAATTGTTGAAGATAATCCACACATTGCCTATTGTTCGCTCCATCAACACCCTTGTTATCCCGGTACAGGGAAAAAGAGCGATCGAGGTAAGCATAACAATGTTCTCAATCTACCAATGGCTCCCGGCAGCACTATCTTAGAATATCAAACTGTTTTTAGTCAACAAGTAGTTCCTTTTCTCGATAATTTCCAGCCTGACTTAATTATTGTTAGTGCTGGATATGATGCTAATCAAAAAGATACTATAGCCAGCATTTCTTTACAACCAGAAGATTATGGTTTGTTGACTAATTATGTATTGCAGATAACTCGTCGCCTTTTATTTGGCTTAGAGGGAGGTTATCATTTAGAAACATTAACTCGCTCGGTTATTTCTACTTTAAAAAGTTGTCTTTAAAATTTCTTAGCTAAAATTAATTGAGATAAAAATATTTTTGTTTTCAACCTACTTTTTCCTCAATCAATAGTTTTCAACGGACAATCAACTGCATCAGCTACTAAATAAGTCTGCTTCAACAGAAATACCTGTCAAACCTTATGAATCCTCTTCCTTCTGTCTCAGAAATTTCTCTCTATCAACTATCACAATTATCTAATTCGTCTTCAGCTTCAGTCGTTGTCAGTTCCAGTACTTTTAAATCTTATGTAGCTATACTAGTTCAATTCCTGATTAAGCATAGACTGAAAACCAAGATTTGGGTGAAATTACCCCAAACAAAAACTTGGTTAAATGAGATTGAGAAATATAAGCAGCAGGGTAATGCTGAGAACATATACATATGTAGTGTTTTCAAAAATCATGTAAGTACATTTTCCCACGAGCGTAAAGTTAACCAATCATCGATTATACCTCTTCAGTTAACAACTAATTCGTGGCTAAAACGAGAGTTTTTTTTCATAGTTTTATCTCCGCAATTTTCAGTCGTGCTAATAGGTCAGTGGCAAAAGGGTAAAGTACAAGTAGGAGGTTCTGGAAAAAGATTACAACAACCATATGTTAATATGCTCCTGAGTTTTGAACCTCAAACAATTCAAGCAGTTTTACAAGGGCTAAAAAGCGCGATTTCCTCTCCTGATGCTCATCAGTTAGTATCTAAAATAGATATTGCTTTTCCTGTTAATAATCCTAGCGAACTTAACTTAATTACCCATTTTTTAGCACAACAAATTAACCATACAGAACATTTACATAAATCGACAAACTCTTTCTTTCAATCTCAAACTAAAATAGTAGACTTTGCCGAACTTTCTACTTTACAAGGAGAATTTTTACATAATTTAGTCAGAGAGTTACGCTCCCCTATAACTCATATGAAAACGGCTCTTAGTTTGCTAGAGTCTAAACAAATTAAGCGAGAACAACGCCAACGTTACTTGGCAATGTTGAACTATGAATGTGAACGGCAAAATTCTCTAATTACTGGCTTACTGGATTTATTGCAAATAGATATTACCAAAGAAATAGAATATCTAAAGTTAGATGATTTTGTTCCAGGTATTGTCAGTACTTATCAACCTTTAGCTAGAGAAAAAGATATTCAGTTAGGATATACTATCCCTGCTCAGTTACCTCCCGTATCTTGCCCTACCCCCTGGCTCAGACAAATTATTATTAGTCTATTGCATAATAGTTTGCAATTTACTCCAGCCAAAGGTCGTGTTTTTGTTCAAGCTGCTCTCAAAGATGAATATTTAGAAATAAGTGTGAGTGATACAGGTGTTGGCATCGAAAATAAAGATTTAACCAGGATTTTTCAGAGTTTTTATCGAGGAAAGGCTGCTATCAATACTCAAGTTGCTGGTGCTGGTTTGGGTTTAACTCTAGTACAACAATTGGTAAAACGCTGCGGTGGTTCTATTTCTGTGAATAGTAAAGTAGGCAAAGGTTCTACGTTTAAGGTATTGTTGCCTACCGTCCCACCAGAACTTGTAGATGAGATAAACTAGAGCGCTCGGATTAAAACACCTTGTCCTAAATAGCTGTTCGCGTCAAAATAAAGATAAGTAAATATATTTATCATTTTCTTAAGAAAAAGCTAAAAAATGGCGTTAGAGCAGCTTAGTAATATATCGATTTCTACAGAAAGTTTAAACTGCGATCTAGTTATTGTTGGTGGAGGAATTGTGGGGACAACCCTAGCTTCTGCTCTCAAAAATTCTGGTCTTAAAGTAATTATTATCGAAGCTAGACCTTTAGAGGTAGCAGCAGCAAGAAGGCAAGCTTATGCTTTTTCACTGCTTTCTGGTCGGATTTATGCGGGAATTGGTGTTTGGAAGAAAATATTGCCTAAAATAGCCAAATTCCGTAATATTAGATTGTCAGATGGTAATTATCCTCAGGTCGTTCAATTCAAGAAAAAAGATTTAGATAGCGAATATTTAGGCTATGTTGCCGAACATAATGTGGTATTGACTGCTTTACAAGAATTTATTGCTGGCTGTGATAATGTTAGTTGGCTATGCCCAGCAGAAGTCACGAAAGTAGAATATGAAAATTCCTTCGCTACAGTTAAAGTCAAATTAGACGGTCAAGAAAAGCTAATTAAAACTAAACTAGTAGTCGGTGCAGATGGGGCTCGATCGCGCATCCGCCAGTGGGCAGGAATTAAAACCCGTGGCTGGAAATATTGGCAATCTTGTGTGGCATTCACTATTAAACACACGGCACCCCAAAATGATATCGCTTTTGAAAGATTTTGGTCTACGGGGCCGATGGGAGTACTGCCCTTACCAGGAAACCGCTGTCAAATAGTGTGGACGAATCCCCACGATCGAGCTAAAGCTTTACAAGAGCTAGATGAATCAGAATTTCTGGCTAAATTAGAGCATTATACAGGGGGATTGCTAGGTAAATTAGAATTAGTCAGCGATCGCTTTTTGTTTCCCGTACAATTAATGCAGTGCGATCGCTATGTTCGATCTAGATTAGCCTTAATTGGTGATGCTGCCCATTGTTGTCATCCCGTGGGTGGGCAAGGACTAAACCTCGGTATTAGAGATGCAGCTTCTTTAGCTCAAATCTTACAAGAAGCTTGTAGTAGAGGGGAAGACATTGGCAGTCTCGAGACATTAAAGCATTACGAAAGTTGGCGCAAAAAAGAAAACTTGGCTATTTTAGGTTTCACTGACTTTTTAGACCGAATTTTCTCTAATAGTTGGTTGCCCATCGTCATGCTTCGTCGCCTCGGTTTATGGTTACTACAATATATTAAGCCTCTAAAAATCTTGGCTCTTAAATTGATGACAGGATTAAAAGGACGAACTCCACAATTAGCACGGCAGTAAATGTTAATATCTAATATCGTAATTAGTTAAATTATCGGTAAGGGAAAAGGATTATTCCTTTTTGCATAGTTATCAATTATGGGTTTTTGATAACTGTGTACGGAGGATTTGCCAATCGCCCCTACTGATAACTGATTTTATTGTCTATAGTTCGTTACAAAGAGAAAAACCACTGCCATGATTCATGATGTATTTATGCCCGCCCTTAGTTCCACAATGACAGAAGGCAAAATTGTCGAATGGGTAAAATCTCCAGGGGACAAAATTGCCAAAGGTGAAACCGTGGTAGTGGTGGAATCGGATAAAGCTGACATGGATGTAGAATCCTTTAATGAAGGCTATTTAGCAGTTATTTTAGTCGAAGCAGGACAAGAAGCTCCCGTAGGAGAAGCGATCGCGCTGGTTGCAGAAACAGAAGCAGAAATTGAAGAGGCGAAAAAGCAAACAGCAGCTAAAAAAGGTGGTACTAGTACTTCTGTGCCAGCTAATGCCGAACCTGCACCAGCACCAGTAACTACTCCTGCTACTACGGCAATTACCAATGGTCATACTGCCAGCAGTAATGGACGTATAGTTGCTTCTCCTAGAGCACGTAAACTAGCTAAGGAATTTAAGATAGATATCAAAACATTACAAGGAAAAGGAAGTGGCCCTTACGGTAGAATTGTGGCTCAGGATGTAGAACAAGCTGCGGGTAAAGCAAGTACTACTACAGTAGAAACTGCGATCGCACCTTCTCCATCTCCCGTAACATCGTCACCTAAAGTTACTCCTGCTCCTGTGGCAGCTAGTATTACTCCAGGAGAAACTGTCGCCTTAAATACTTTGCAGAAAGCGGTAGTTCAGAACATGATGATGAGTTTGCAAGTGCCTACTTATCATGTTGGTTATACAATTACTACCGATGCTTTAGATCGGCTTTATCAACAAATCAAGTCTAAGGGTGTAACCATGACAGCCTTACTGGCTAAAGCGGTGGCTGTTGCTCTCCAAAAACATCCCTTAGTTAATGCTAGTTATGCTCAAGATGCCATTAAATACAATGCGGAAATTAATATTGCTGTGGCGGTAGCCATGCCAGATGGAGGCTTAATTACTCCTGTTTTGCGTAACGCCGATAAAATGGATATTTATTCCCTCTCTCGTACCTGGAAAGATTTGGTTAACAGAGCAAGAGCCAAACAACTACAGCCAGATGAATATAGCACCGGTACTTTTACCCTCTCTAATTTAGGTATGTTCGGAGTTAGTATTTTTGATGCTATCTTACCTCCAGGACAAGGTTCAATCCTGGCAATTGGTTCGGCTCGTCCTCAAATAGTAGCTAGCGAAGACGGCATGATGGGAATCAAAAAACAAATGAACGTTAACATTACCTGCGATCATCGTATTATTTATGGTGCCCATGCTGCTGCTTTTCTACAAGATTTGGCCAAATTAATTGAAACCGAGCCTCAATCTTTAACGCTATAAGTTACACTAAATAATTCCTTTTTGTTTTGTAACCCTGATTTGAATCAGGCCGATTTTTGTCTACTCTTTGGTAGCTGCGATCGCCATTTTTGCCCCTGGTACTTGACGCAGACGATCCATTACCTTAACTACTTGTCCGTGTTCCACTTTTTCATCAGCATTGATAATTACCAGAGAATCAGATTCAGGTTTGACTAACTCTGTTAGTTTTCCTTTTAATTGTTCTAATTGAATCGGCTGGCGATCGATAAACATATCACCATCCGCTTCAATAGTGATGTTAATTTGGACATTTTGTTGTGGTTCTGATGTTTGAGCAGAAGGTAAATCTACGGGTAAACCTTGCGATCTCGTCAAAAATAGAGATGAGATAATAAAGAAAGCCAAAATACAGAAGATAACATCAATCATCGGTAAGATATTAATCTCAAAATTATCTTCTGATTCAATCGGTGGACGCATAATTTCTTACTCCTTGATGAAAACGACGATAAATTAGTTCTAATTGACCACTTAATTCTTGAATTGATGCTAATTCTCGCAGATACAATCCCCTAAAAGCATTAGCAAAAAGCAAAGTAAAAATGGCGACAACTAATCCCATGACAGTAGATACCAAAGCCTCTCCTAATCCTCCAGTAACTCCTTCCGTATTACTACTGGCAATATTGCCAAGTTCCATAGAAGAGAATGAGCGAATTAAGCCTAAAATTGTGCCTAGTAATCCTAAGAGGGGAGAAATAGTAATAATAGTTTGAAATAAAGTGTTAAATCTTCTCAGGGTAGCTAATTCTCCCTGAGTTGAACTTTCTAGTGCTAAACGAAACTCTTCAGCGGTGGGATTTTCCAGTTCCATAGCTGCTAAAAAGATACGAGCAATAGGCAAATCAGCATGATTTTGCAGTTTTTTTATGGCAGAAAAAGGCTCGGAGCGATAAAGAGACAAAACTTCTCTAACTACTCGACGTTGCTTGCGCTTAAGTCTTGTCCAAAAAACAATCCGTTCTATAATTAGAGCTACTGCCAATAGAGAAAAACCTAAAAGGGGTAAAGTGACTATTCCACCAAGAGTCCACAAGGGATTAGTTAACATAGAATTAGACTAAATTAATTGCCAACTTTTCTCATTTTAATTTTTGACAGCTTAACATATTTTTTAACCTTTAATTTCCCTAATAATTATGTATTTTTACATATAGTATTTAAAGCTCTGAAGACTGTATTTTAATCGGCAAAAATAAATAAAGATCGTAATTCAAATTGACATTATCGAGCAAATTTATGGTTAATTTCTAAAGATTATATATATTTATAATTTTTTGTTACTAATAATTTTTAAATCTTATGATGTACAATTTCGTCTACTCTATTCAAAAACGTCAACAAGAACAAAAGCAACTGCAAAAGTTACTCATAGTCAGCTTTGTTGGTTCAGCATTATTGCACGGAATATTAATAGTTTTTCTACTTCGTTGGTTGCCCCGACAATCTCCAGTAAAAGTAAAAAAACCAATTGAAATAATCTTAGTTGAAAAACCTCAACCTAAACCAATCGAAACTAAAGTAGTTCCCAAGCCAAAGCCAAAGCCAACCCCTCCACCTAAAGTAAAAAAGCCCGAACCACTTAAACCCGAGCCAACCCCTCCACCCAAAGCAAAAACGCCCGAACCACCTAAACCTCAAATAACTCCACCGCCAAAAATAGAGCAACCCAGGCGAATTTTAACTACTTCAAATACTAGAGCCACAAACTCTGTTTTCAATCCACCAGCCAAAACAGAAACTCCAGCTATCACCAAAACAAGGTCTATCCCCAGACCCACCCCACCAACTACAGAAAAAACAGTTGCTACTAATTCCCCTCCACCGGCAACCCCCAAACCCACAAGAGAAGCATTAACAATAAGTTGTGTAACCAATTGTCAACCTAAATATCCATCAGCTTTAAATGGTGAAGAAGGTCGTGCAGGAATTAGACTAACTATCGATAAAAATGGTAATGTTATTGCTGCCGAACTTGTTCGAGCACACAGCAATACAATGCTAAATCGGCAAGCATTACTAGCAGCAAGACGAATGAAATTTAACAAAATTAATAACGAAGCTGGTGCTTCTGTAGTGGTTAACATCAGTTTTACTGTTAAAGGTTCAGAATTTGAGCGTATAGCTAGAGAAAGACAAGCACAACAAGAACGAGAACGTCAAGCTAAATTAGAAGCAGAGCGTCGGAGACAAGAACAAGAAGCAGCACGTCAGAGACAAGAAAATACACGCCAACAGCAAACACCAGCTCCAGAACCAACAATCCCTAATCAGCCAACAGAACAAGAAAGACAAGCGGAAATGTTACGCAAATTCCGTGAACGCATGAATAACTATCAACAAAATAGGTAATTTTTAAAACTGCACAGAAACTGAACCTCTTACTGTAAAGGGTCTGCCCGAATAAATTCTCCGAACTGGGCTGGTATCTACAGCTTCAATATAATCTACGTCAAACAGATTATCGAAGTTGAGACGCAGTTGCCAATTTTGGCGATTATAAAAAAGTGCTGCATTGGTGAGAAAATAACTATCTACCTCAAAGCTATTTGGTAAACCGCCTTTTCTTTCGCCAACATAGTTAAAGCCAATCCCTAACCCTAAACCTCTTAAGTCGCCTGTTTGAATTTCATAAGTTGTCCATAAACTGGCACTGTTTTCGGGAATATTGGGAAAACGACTGCCAACAATTGCAGGATTACTATCTCTAGTTACTTCCGAGTCAATATAGGCATAGGAAGCAATAATGTTCCATCCAGGCTGAATTTCTCCTGTCAAATCTAGTTCTATACCTTGGTTTTGCTGTTCTCCGATCACTATCGCCACAAAAGGAATATTTCGATCGATAGTCGCAACGTTTTCTTTAGTGATATTGAAGTATGCAAGAGTAGCTGCGAGACGGTTGGGAATTATCTCGGCTTTAATCCCAACTTCATATCCTTCTCCTTCTTCTGGTTGGAGAAAACTTCCATCAAGCGATCGATTATATAAAAAAGGCTTCGGATTATAAGACTCGCTGTAGTTGGCATAGAGAGAAATAGCTTCCATCGGTTGATAGACGATACCAATGCGAGGAGTAACAGCATCACTATCTTGAGAGTCTTCGGTGTTGGTTAGATTATTTTTTATGGTTTGGTCGAATGTATCGTAACGCAATCCTGCCAATAAAATTAAGTTGTCCGCTAGATCGATTTTATCTTGAAGATAAATTCCCAGACGATCATTGCTAACGTCATCATTATTAAAAAAGTTAATATCCTCAACGTCAGGGGAGGGAACTGCATCATAATTGGGAGCGAAGATATTAAGAGGTGCTAAGTTAACAGGATTAGTGGGGTCAAATCTAGTACTTAATTTGCTTTCGGTGTGGTTGAGGTCTATCCCCAATAAGATATTGTGTTTAACTTTTCCTGTCGCAAAATCACCTTCAACATTAGTATATAGGGTAAAGCTATCTTCCTCTCGTTCTTGGTCGACAAAAGCGCGAATTAAAGTACCCGTCGGCTGGGGAGCTAGAATAGGAAGAAAATTAGGAGGAATTGGCACAATATCATCCTTAATCAGAAAAGGCACGGCCACAGTACCATCCTCGCTACCAGAGTTGAAGGTGTTAGAGACATAACGAAAGGCATTGCTGATTTTCCAATTTTTGTTAAAACGATGCTCGAAAGTATAGCCAGTATTGATAAATTCCCTTTCGCCCTTATCATCAGGATTATTAGTAATTCTTTCCGGAGGAATATCAGCAGGTTTACCATTAATAATTACCGTGCCAAAATCTATAGGCTCTGTGTCTTTGGTATATTCAAAATTAAAAGATAAGTCAGTATTCTCCGCAATTTGCCAAGCTAAGGTTGGTGCAGCAAAAAATCGCTCGAAGCCATTATCGAAGTCACGAAAGCTCTCTTCATATCGGTATAGTGTATTGAGTCGATATTTTAGGTCAGCATCTTCAGTCAAAGGACCAGATAAATCGATGGGAAATCGCACGAAATTCCGATTTCCTAGTTGGAGTTGCAAATCATACAAAGGTTCGGATAAAGGCTGCTTGGAAACTAGATTTATCAGTCCGCCAGGTTCACTCTCACCAAAGACAACAGAAGATGGGCCTTTAACAATTTCTACTCGTTCTAAGTTGGCTACTTCAGGCAATCCTTGGGCAGCGCGATTGTATACTCGAAATCCATCTCGGAGAATAGCAGTACGATTAAAACCTCGAATTGCAATATCAATACCGCGACCGTCATTATTACCAGAAAATATTACTCCACTGCTATTAGTTACGACTTTTTTAAGAGTAGCTGCTTGTTGGTCTTCAATTACTTGTTGGGGAATTATCTGAACTGATTGGGGAATATCTCGTAGCGGTATATCAGTTCGTGTTGCCGTACTACCATCGAGAACGTAATAATTATCTTCTTCTGCTTCACCTGTGGCAATAATTTCAATCTCTTCATCGGGTTCGGTTTGTGCTGTACTTCCTTCTGGAGTAATGCTTAACACTACTAAATTTGGCCGAGAAGGTATTACTTCTGCCCTTGGTGTTTGAGTTTCTCCTGCAATAGTTAAGCGAATGCTACTTTCATCTAGTTTTGTTAACCTAACTTGCTCAATTCCTGGGGCGGGATTGGTTTTGGTAATACCATTTTCTATGGAGGGTGCCAAAGTTGCATCCAGAATATCGATTACCAGATTATTATCTTCGGGGAAGATCAATGGAACTAATCTTTGTCCTCCTGCTGAGGTGGTTAAGATTACTTCTAATCCCTTATCGGTTGGATTAACCTCTAACTTCGTCACGCGAGTAAGATTACTTTGTGCTAGTAAATCTCTTGCTGAAGTAGAAACTTCGTGGCGCGAGGGCAGATCTCGAAGAGAATTTGTAGCTGTCAGGTTTGAGCGATTATCGATCGATTCAGCAGCAATGGGTCTAATAGCAATAAATAACTGTAATAAGCTTAACTGAAGTAAGAAAACACTATATTTGACCAAATTCAAGTTCTTGCTCCTTATGCTTTTTGTCTTTTAGTTAACAAAAATAATTTGTAATAAACTATACCGTGTCTTGAAGACAATTCAAGGCGTTGTTCATGCACAGGGTTACATCTCAACTAGTAGAGTGTCAAGATTGATTTGAAAGGCAAATCGATATTGTTGGTCTACAACTAAGCTGGGAATTTTAGCTTGAGGAGCCGAGTTAAGATACCTTTAAGATTTAAGTTACAAGGTAAAACCAAGCAGAAGAGATTGATGAAACTACCTGACGGACCAAAAACTTCTTCATTATGGAAGCCTGTAAGAAGAAGTATGGAGATATTTTTACACTTAAATTTAGCTCGAGCCAGGAACCAATAGTAATGGTTAGTCACCCCCAAGCAATACAGAAAATGTTGACTATCGATCGCTTGAGTGCACCAGGTTATACCAACAAGATACTTAGACCATTACTGGGAAATAACTCTTTATTCTTGCTCGAGGAAGAATCTCACAAACGCCAGCGCAAGCTCTTGATGCCCCCTTTTCATGGGGAAAGAATGTTTCAGTACGGTCAGTTAATTGGCGATATTACCAAAAAAGTTACTAACGTGAGTTCGGAGTTCGGAGTTATCAAATTCTCAACGAGAGAATCAGTATTCTAAGCTCTCGGTGTGTATAGAAAATAGGAGTTTTTTAATCTCGTCGAACTGACGTTTACTAGTAAAAAGATCGGCAGTATTTAACTAGCTACAGCATCTTTAGATGAAGGTTGTTTTTTTGGTGCTACTTTACGAATCTCTGAATAGAACGTAGTTTGCATTTTACCAGTCTCATCTTTAATAACAGTGGTACGCAAGCGTAAATTTTCTCCAGCGAACCATTGACGTTCTTCTATGTAAACATCTTCGGCTTCGATAATTAAAGTTAAAGCTTCATCTTCACCTAAGAGATAGCGACCAGAAATATTAGTATTATTTGAGTTAACAGATGCTTTGATTAGTTTTCCAGTTTGAGGATTTTCTCGCTCGGGAACTAAAATAAGCAGAGCATTACCTTGTTGTTTTGGTTTGCCCCAGTCAACGGAATTATCCCAACTATACTTAAGACCACCTACACTGAGATTAGATTCAATCTTATTTTGCTGACAAAGACTTACTATCTGAGGATGGTCTGGCTGAATAAATTCTACGGTAATATTAGCTTTACTATTTTCTGTTTTGCTTCCATCTAGATGATAATTGGTGCGTTGAGTAAACCATTCTCCTGCACTAGATGTTAAAAATGCTTTTATATCCATAAAAAAATTAGTTAAATTTGTAAAAATTGTTATGAATTATACCAGTCAAGAGTAAATAGTGAAAAACCTGGTGGCTATTTAAGGTTTTTGTTGTAAACGCTGTAAAGACAATAATGCAGCTTGGCTGACTTGAGGATGACTATCTTTAGCTAAAAATTGAAGAGCAGAAATACTTTTGTCTGTATGGAAATTGCCCAAAGCTTCTGCTAGTCTTTGTCTAATTAACCAATCTTCTGAACCTGCAAATCGGAGGATGGAGTCTGTTGCTTCCTCTGCACCAATTTCCCCCAAAGCTGCGATCGCAGCCTGTTGTAAGACTACTTCTTGACTGTCTAAAGCTTCTAGCAATATATCTTTAGCTCTAATATCTTGGAGATTGCCTAAAGACACGGCAGCACTAAAACGAACTAGCCAGTTAGTATCTTCGTAGAAAGCCCTAACTAAAGGCTCAAAAGCTCTTTCATCTCCTAAATAACCTAAGGCACCTGCTGCATCAGCCCGAATTCCATAGTCATCATCTCCTTCTAAGATGTTAACCAAAATAGGATAACATTCTTCTGTTGGTTTAACCCCTAAAGCAAACACCGCCATCGAGCGCACTGGCAAAATTTCATCATTTAAAACCTTTTTAATTAGAGGTACAGCATCAGCAGCGGAAACTTCTCGTAAAGACACCAACGCCAAAAGGCGATCGCGAGAATTAGGACTTTCTAGTTGAGTAGCCAGTTTTTCTAAATCTATCATTTTGATTAACTAAATTTGTTATTGCTGCTTTGCTGTATCTAAAAGATATCTTAATTGATTATTGGAACTTAGACTTTTTGAATAACCTGATTGTTTTTGAGCGAGCGTGTCGATCGAGATAATAGCGCAAAGTATTTTCAGCAACCTCATGGTTTAGCTAAAATGTATCGCCATGTAGAATAGAATTCTTCATATCAGCATAGGAACATTTACGCGAGAATAATAGTGAGAAGATACTTAAAATCGAGAAATACAAATCGATCCACTTCAATTCGCCAGGGTTTTTGGTTAACTTTGGCAGTTAGCAGTTTTTTCAATTTTGCTCTAATTAGTCCAGCAATGGCTCAAGAAGAAGTGTTACGAACTTTAAATGTGACAGGAGTTGGAGTAGAAAGAATTCCCGCTACTTTAGCCCAAGTTAGTTTGGGAGTAGAAATTCGGGGAACTACGGCAGCAGAAGTACAGCAAGAAGTTGCCAGACGAACATCAGCAGTAGTAGAGTTTCTGCGCTCTCGTAACGTAGAAAGACTACAAACCCAAGGTATTAGCCTCAGACCAAATTATAACTACGATCGTAATAATAATAACCAAAGGCGTTTAGTTGGTTATATTGGTACGAATACTGTCAGTTTTCGTCTAAATACAGAAGAAGTAGGTAAATTACTAGATGAAGCAGTACAGGCTGGCGCAACTCGTATAAATAATATTAGTTTTACGGCTACAGAAGCAGAAATCTCTTCGGCACAAAAAGAAGCTTTACGTAAAGCGACGGTAGAAGCTCAAGAACAGGCTGAGACTGTTTTAAAAGCTTTAAATTTTACTAATAAAGAAATTATTGGTATTCGGATTAATGGAGCTAATATTCCTCAGCCAAGAAGAATGGTTGAAAGAGCGCGATTGTCAGCAGCCGATTCTGCTGAGGCTAGTACACCTGTTATTGGTGGAGAGCAGGTTGTGACTGGTTCTGTCACTTTGCAGATTCGCTATTAAAATATAGCTATTAGGTAGCTGTCCATTTTCCCAACTGAGTACAAGGTGAGATATTTGTGATCAAGTTGGTTCAAGTAATGGCAGATACCTTAACTGTGTACATTCATGATGACAACTGTGTACGAAATTGAGATATCGAAACGCGACC